>CAYUEJ010000076.1:0-7366 GCA_964442565.1 uncultured Candidatus Epulonipiscium sp. | reverse complement strand
TGCTTACCGGTAATTTGGATATTTAAAGTATTGCTATTTTTAAACCCATGTTTAATACTGTTTTCAATTAAGGGTTGTATCATAAGTTTTGGCATTATAATATCTAATATCTCACTATCTACATCAATATCGTAAGTAAGCCTATCATCTAATCGAATCTTATTTATATTTAAGTATATTTTTAAATAATATAAATCATTACTAAACTTAACCATAGCTTGTTCACCATCTATGCTATATCTCAAAAGCTGGGTTACATATAAAATCATATCTTGTGCTTTGCCCTGATCGTATGGTATCAGATATCGTATGGTTTCTAATGAGTTGTATAGAAAATGGGGATTAAATTGTGCTTCTAGTTGTTTTATCTGAGCATTATTTTTTAGTTCAAGTAATTGTTGATTTCGGCTGATTAAAGCATTTAACTGTTGTGACATTAAGTTAAACTCATTACCAAGCACTTCAAATTCATCATTACTATCTATAGTAACTGATGTTTCCAAATTTCCTTTTTTAATTTTATTAACAGCATGTATGAGTTTGTTGATAGATATGGAAGCTTCTCTACCGACTTTCTCAGCAATTTTCTTGTTTCCTAGGTAAAAGATTAAGGAAACAATAACTAAAAGTAAAGCCATAACAGAGTATTTTTCAAACAAAGATTTTTTTAATACAAATGTATGGATTTGTAGGGCCCTAGATGGGATGATTCTTTTTGAAATATAATAATTTGATGTATCTATACTTTTATTTAGATTTATAAAATTATTAAGTGGCTCTACAAATGATTTTGATGTGGAACCTATTATGTAATCGTTAGAATCAGTGATTACTATGTGACTTACTGATTCATGTTGCAAAAGGTCAATGATAGAGTTGGAATCAATAAAATATATTATATATGTTATCTTGCCCTTATCATTAACTAATTGTTTACCTACCATTAATGTATTCATATTTGTATTCATGGAATCTTGTCTTATGCTTGAGAAGGTTAGTTTGCTTGTATCATTTTGTACCCTATCTAGGAATAGTCTATTATGGGTTCTATTATATGTAGAGTCTTCTAAGGATGGCTTAGTAATATATTCAACGTTATAGTCACTATCATAAATAACCATATGACCTTTTATATTATTCTCTATAGAAAACTTATAAAAGGATGAATAGAAATTATGGCTGTGCTCTATATCACCTAAATTAACTATGAAGTCATATAGAGCTTCTTCCATATTATCTAGTTTATTTTCTACATTTTTTTGGGCATTATATGAAACTATAACTGTTTGAAATAGTAATTCATAAGTTATAAGCAATAACAGAGAAGTTATTAGTAGAATAAAAGGAATCCTACTATAAATAATAAAGGATTCTTTGATTTTGTTTTCAAATGTGTTTAAAGTATTTTTAGTTTTCATATGCATATTATAACTGAAACTAAAAAATTATTCAAGTTACCATTGGTGGACGCGGATTTTGCTACCCATTATAACTAGATATATAGGATGAGTGTGGAATTAGTTGTGTATTTTACCTGATACTTTAGATTTTTGGGATGTAACAATTATGTAAAGTATACTAGTATTAATATAGAAGCAATAAACAAACATATTAAACGAGGAGGAGAAGGAATGAAAAGGTATGGGAAAAAGGTTTTAGCGATTTTGATTGTAGCTATGATTATGACTGGTTGCGCAGGTAAGGCTAGTAAAGAAGAAAAACTGGTTGTTTATACACCAAATAGTGAGGGTATCTTGGGGGCAGTAATTCCACTATTTGAAGAAAAGACAGGTGTTAAAGTAGAGATAATCTCAGCTGGAACAGGGGAACTGACAAAACGTATTGAATCTGAGCAAGGAAATCCTTATGCAGATGTTTTGTTTGGTGGTACTTATACGCAATTCTTAGATAATAGTGATTTATTCCAAAGTTATGTTTCAAAGGAAAATGACAATATGATAAAAGAATATAGAAATAAGGATGGATATCTTTCATTTTATATCCTAGATGGCTCAGTCTTAGTTAGAAATACAGATTTAACGGATGGTATAAAGATTGAAAGCTATGAGGACTTATTAAATCCAGAACTGAAAGGGAAGATAGCAACAGCAGATCCTGCAAACTCAAGTAGTGCCTTTGCACAACTGACAAATATGTTGTTAGTAAAAGGCGGTTATGAATCTGGTGAAGCATGGGAATATGTAGAGTCACTAGTAGAACAATGGGATGGAAAAGTTCAATCAGGATCATCAGCGGTATATAAATCTGTTGTTGATGGTGAGATGTATGTAGGATTAACATATGAAGATCCAGTAGCAAAGCTAGTTAAAGATGGTGCAACAAATATAGAAATCATTTATCCTACAGAAGGTTCAGTGTTTTTACCAGCTGGTATGGCTATTGTAAAAGATGCTAAGAATTTAGATAATGCCCAGAAATTTATAGATTTTGTATTATCGGAAGATGTACAAAAAGTATTTGGCCAGGATTTAACGAATAGGCCAATTCGTGAGGGTGTAGAAGTAGGTGAGCATATGAAGCAAATTGAAGAAATTAATTTGGCTTTTGAAGATATGGAATATGTTAAATACCATATAGATGACATAGTTGAAACATATCTAAAAGTATTTGCTAAGAATCAATGATATTAGGAGGCTTTTATGAGCGTTAATATACGAATTAGGGATGCAATAAAAAAATATGGCGACAATACGGTCGTTAAAAAGTTATCCGTAGATGTTAAAGAAGGAGAATTTTTCACCCTATTAGGGCCATCAGGTTGTGGAAAAACAACGCTACTGCGAATGATTGCTGGATTTAATTCAATTGAAGGTGGAGATTTTTATTTTAATGAAGAACGTATAAACGATATGGATCCTGCTAATCGTAATATAGGAATGGTTTTTCAAAACTATGCCATATTTCCACATCTAACTGTATTTGAAAATGTTGCATTCGGATTAAAAAACAAGAAAATGGATAAAGGAAAAATTGATGAGTTAGTTACTAAAATGTTAAAATTAATGCAAATTAATGAATATCGTGACCGCCTGCCTGAGAGATTATCAGGGGGGCAACAACAGAGGGTAGCCCTAGCAAGGGCCATTGTAATTGAACCTAATGTGCTTTTAATGGATGAACCTCTAAGTAATTTAGATGCTAAGCTTCGAGTTGATATGAGAACTGTTATAAAGGATATACAAGGCCAAGTAGGTATAACAACTATCTATGTAACACATGATCAAGAAGAAGCGATGGCTGTATCGGACAGAATTGCAGTTATGGATAATGGTATTTTTGCACATATTGGTACACCACAAAATATCTATCAAAGGCCTAATAATAAATTTGTTGCTACTTTTGTTGGGAAAACCAATATTGTTAAAGGTAAACTTCAAGTTACAAATGATGATGTAACACTTACTATAGGTAATAATAAAATTATTACCTATAGTAGAGATAAATTTATAGAAGATGCATCATCACAGGATGTACAGGTTTCAGTTAGGCCAGAGGAATATGTTATAACTAAGGGCAATGAAGGTGCATTATTATCAGGCGTAATAAAAAGTACAGTATTCCTAGGATTAAATACTCACTATGTTGTTGAGCTAGAAACAGGTGATGTGGTGGATGTAGTAACAGAGTCATCGATTGAGGGAGTTTATGATATAGGAGGGAAGATATACTTAAATATTAAACAAGAAAAGATAAACATTTTCACGGAGGATGGTTCGACAAATCTTGTAGTGGGAGTGGTGAATGATGACTAAATATATCCGAAAGATGGATTTTTGGAAGTGGGTTACATTAGGTGTTATTGGACTATATATAGCGTTTTTAATATTACCAATAGGTGCTGTACTTGTCCAATCTGTTTACACTAGATCAGCAGGTTTTACATTAAAAAATTTTAATAAGTTTTTTTCTGAAAGATATTATTTTTCTACAATATTAAATTCATTAAAGGTATCAACGGCAGCAACCTTACTAACACTTATAATTGGTATATTACTTGCATATTTTACTACGGTTTATAAGGTGAGAGGACAGAAACTTTTAAACATCGTTATAATACTTTCGTCTATGTCAGCGCCATTCATAGGGGCTTACTCATGGATACTACTTCTAGGTAGAAATGGTGCTATAACTAAGTTCTTGTCTAACAGATTAGGAATTATCATACCCGATATATATGGGTTTAAAGGTATTTTATTGGTACTAACCTTGCAATTATTCCCATTAGTTTATTTATACATTCAGGGTGCTTTAAAATCCGTTGACAATTCTTTGTTTGAAGCTTCTGAAAGTATGGGGATTACAGGCTTAAAGAGATTTTTTACAGTTGTTTTACCATTAATCAAACCGACAATTTATGCTTCGGCACTGCTGGTATTTATGAGGGCTTTTGCAGATTTTGGGACTCCTATGCTGATAGGTGAAGGATATCGGACTTTCTCCCGTTTAATTTTTGAGCAATTCATATCAGAAGTAGAAACAGATGCTGGTTTTGCGGCGGCAATCTCAATAATTGCAATAATTTTTACATCGCTTATATTTCTGATTCAAAGATGGTTATCAAATCGCAAACAGTTTTCTATGAGCGCATTGCATAGTTTAGAAAGAAAAGAAATGAAACCGGGGTTTAGCATATTAATTACGGCTTTTGTTTATCTTGTTGTAGCTTTAGCTTCTATGCCACAACTTTATGTGTTCTATACATCTTTCTTGAAAACATCCGGACTAATGTTTGTACCAGGATATTCGTTAGAAAGTTATAGGCAAGCATTTACAAGAATGGGTAATAGTATTCAAAATACATTTATTATCCCAGGCATAGCACTGCTAGTTATTATTGTAATTGCAGTTTTGATTGCCTATGTTGTGGTTAGGCGCCAAAACCCTTTTACAGTGGCTGTAGATGTGATTTCTATGGTTCCATATATTATCCCAGGTTCAGTTATAGGAATCGCTTTATTATCCACATTTGCTAGAAGACCATTTTTGCTAGCTGGTACATTCACTATTATGATTGTTGCTATGGCTATTAGGAGGTTACCATACACAATCAGAAGCTCGGTAGCAATTTTATCCCAGATATCAATTTCTGTGGAAGAGGCAGCAATATCGTTAGGGGCAAGCAAGGCAAAGACATTCTTTAAAATTACTGTACCTATGATGTCGTCTGGTGTTATTTCAGGAGCTATTTTATCATGGATTACGTTAATTACTGAGTTATCAACATCTATAATATTATATACTGGTAAAACACAGACAATGACAGTATCTATATATACCCAGGTTATTAGAGGAAACTATGGAATTGCAGCAGCACTATCATCAATACTGTCTGGATTAACAATAATATCTTTGCTGATATTTATGAAGGTATCAAAAACCGGGGATGTAACAATTTAAATATGACCCAGTGGAATTAGTCTAAGTTAATTCTGCTGGGTTTATTTTTGTGATTATCTTGCAAAGATGCTACTTGGGATTTGTGAATAGAATGTGGGGGGAGATAATATAATGTATAGATAAATAAAGGGGGAGATTAGTTGAGGTGGATAGGTAAATTTCTTGCTACAGCAATAATTGCTATTATATTTATACCAGCTGCTATAACAATTATTTTGGGGAATAATAAGGGGGGGGGGGTACATAGCCAAATCAGTGAAAATGAGCAGATAAGCATAGAAAAAGAGAAACTATCTAAAGAGCAGCTTATTGGGATAGTGGCAAAAGAAATTCCTATGGATTATGAAAGTGAAGCCTTAAAAACCCAGGTAATTATGGCAAGGTCATACATAGCAGCAACAAATAATCAATCATTGCCCTACATAAATAAAGAGGATATGAAAAAAATGTGGGGGAGTGACTATCAAAAAAATTATGCAAAGATAGAACAAGCAGTAGAAGATACAAAAAACATGGTGCTTACATATAAGGATGAGGCAATTCAATCTGTATATCACCTCCAAAGCGCTGGAATCACCCAAAGTCCTATTGATATATGGAACCTAGACGTTCCTTATCTAGAAAGTGTAGAGAGTAAATGGGATGCGCAGGACCCTGATTTAATCCATGAGAAAGAATATAGCCCTACGGAAATGATAAATCATATTAATGATAAGTATAGCACGCCGGCACTACAGCCCTACAACCTAGAGACCCAAATACAAATAATAGAAAGAACACAAGGTGGCTACGTAAAATCAATACAAGTAGGGAATCAACTAATGAGCGGAGACGATTTTAGGAAGTTATTGGATTTAAGATCTAGTTGCTTTGCTATAAAATACAATGACAACAAAGTAAAAATAATAACTAAAGGGGTGGGACATGGTGTAGGACTAAGCCAGTACGGTGCAAATGAAATGGCGAAAGAAGGCAAGGGTGCGCAGGAAATACTTAAATATTACTTTCCTAAAACAATAATTAAAGAGCAAAAATAAATAAATAAATTATAGGTGTATAAAATAAAAACCTCTGGCAATAATATAGAAAACGTTGGAGGTGTAAATAATGTTAAATAACAAAAATAAGAAAACAACATTTAAAGAATTTATTCAAGGAAACGGTTTTTATGTACTTACAGGAGTAGCACTTATAGCCGTAGTTGTAACAGCAATAATTTTACCAAAGAAAGGAGAAGGCAATGTAGCTAACGAGCCAGATAAATACGCTAATAACAAGTCAGCATCAGCAGCAGAGGACATTAGCGAGCTTAGGCTTCCTACTATAGAGCCAAGGATAGACTCAGAAGACGACCTAGAAGATGAAGTGGAAGTAAGTCAAGATTCACAGGAGAACAGCCCAGAATCTAGCTCAGAAGACAATAGACCAGAGGATGAAGTAGCTAGCCAGGATTCAGGGGATGCAGTATCAGAAACATTTAGCTCCACAACAGCAAGCCAAGAGGAAATCTTCCATGGGAACGATGATATGTTTTCATGGCCAGTAGAAGAGCAGGTTATCTACGGTTACTCAGATAATGATACCGGTAGTTCCTTTATGAACCCTACACTAGAACGTACCATGAGATCATTTGGCCTTTTCCTTAAAGCTGAGCAAGATACTAAGGTCAAAGTAGCTGGGCGTGGTAAAGTCCTAGATATAACCAAGTACCCAACAGCGGATATGCCTAAGAATATGGATTACCCTCAAGTAGGACTTGCAGTCATAGTAGATCATGGTAATGATTGGAAGACTGTATATGGCCTTCACACAGGGGAGTCCACAGTTCAGATTGGCGATGTAGTGCAGGCTGGCGATATAATCGGATCCGTTGGGAAACCGAGCCAGGACTTCTCGGCAACAGGAGCTAATCTGTATTTTCAGGTGCTCAAGGACAATGTGCCAGTTA
>CAYUEJ010000075.1:0-7378 GCA_964442565.1 uncultured Candidatus Epulonipiscium sp. | reverse complement strand
TGGAATGGTTCAGGTAAGCGTATTTCAATTAAGGATACTCGTGGTATCATTGATGCAATCCTAAATGGTGACATTGCAAATGCACCTACAAAGAAAATTCCATTCTTCAACATTGAAGTTCCAACCGAGCTTCCTGGTGTAGATACAAATATTCTTGATCCACGCGATACGTACGCAGAAGCTTCTGAGTGGGATGTTAAAGCTAAAGATTTAGCACAAAGATTCATTAAGAACTTCTCAAAATACGAAAGTAATGACGCTGGTAAAGCATTAGTTAGTGCTGGACCAATTCTGTAGATAATTATCTATGAAAATATGGCAGATAATTCTTTTTTGGGGCTTTTCAACCTAGGTTGTGTGCCCCAAAAGGAACTATCTGCCACTTTTATTAGTTACATCTTCCCCATGTTGTTTGATTGCCCACCCTACCACCTTGATGGTGACAGCAACAGCAACAGCAGTGGCAGCAACGACAAGGTCTTGGTCCTGGCCCCGGTCCTGGTGTAGCCGCAATTAAACATTTCTCTAACTCATGAATATCATGTTTTAATTGCCTTACTTTATCCTTACAAATAAAGTCTTGTGTTCCCCCTACTTGATTATTCCCACATCTTCCACAACTCATATGCTAATCCCCTCTCTTTAAATAATATAATTGGTATTACCTTTATAAATTAAGCCCCCTCCCTTTGTGTGTATCTAATACATCATATGAAATATTCCCAGTTATTCCACTAATCTACTGCATTATTCTACAAGATATTTATTTCACATTATTTTTCTTCTTCTATTCCTTCGTAGACTTGGGCAATAATATCTTTCATATTGATATTAAATTTTGAAGTTGCTTTTTCCACAAGAATCATAGCCGCATTAGTAATTGCTGGAACAATTTCTTCTAATCTTTTTTCAATATCATCATCCATACTTCCATCTTTCATTGCGGTTTCCATATTAGTTGCTTTTTGAAATTGCTTTGTAACTTCATCTATAAGAGGATTAATCATAGTGGATATATCCTGTGCTTGGATACTTTCTCCTGTTTTTAGCGTTACTCCCATAGTAGATAAAGATTTAGCCACAACCTCACTAATTTCATCTACATTAATTTCACCATCTGAACCATCTTCTATGATTTTTTCAATAGATTCCTCTAAACCATCTGCAAATGTGTCAAAAACTTCAAGGAAAGAATCTAATATATCATCGAGTGTTCCAATGCTTTTTTTAGACATTTTATTATCTCCCTTCTCCATATTTTTTTATTTTTTCAAAAAATCACTAAAGTTATCCTCTATCTCATTATCTTTTATCTCGTTATCCCTTAAAGAATTTCTTAAGAAGTTTCTAAGGGCACCATTAGTATTGTTTCTAAAAGAATTCCTAAAGGCGTTTCTAAAGGCATTTCTAAGGGCATTTCTAAGGGCGTTTCTAAAGGCATTTCTAAAGGCATTTCTAAATGTATTCCTAAATGCATCGTTTTGTAACGCATTTTGGAATGCATTTTGTAACGCATTATTAAAACTATCTTTAATTACCTTGTTATCTTTGAAATCATTACTAAATAGACGAAACTCAACATCATCATCTGATCCATTTGTATATTTACCAACGTACTGTAACCCTTTAATGTTTTGTATACCTCCTGGTAAGTTAATGTTAATATCTCCATTAACCTCTATCTCAAGAACATATACAGTCTTTCCCTTGTCCCAGTACTTACGTATTCTACAAGATGATTGTGTATCTGTATCATTTGTATCATTTGTATCATTTATATCGTCTGCATTATCATCCGCATAGCTAAGGTATCCTCCGCAGTAATCACATATTCTTGCTTCATCGTCATAATATCCTAAGTCATTGCACCCATATAACATTTTAAACCACCTCTCCACATATAATTATCCTACTTCCCCGTCTTCTTACAATCTTTCCCCTAGATTGATAATAAACTGGCGTATCCTCCTCTCTATTCTTTGTGTAGTACATAATATGTAGCTTTTCTTTATTTTGACACAAATCTACATAATTCTTATGTAAACCAAAAAACAATAAATAAGGACCCTATAGATTCCTATAGGGTCCTTATTTATTGTTTTATTAAGCTATACGCTTGGTCATTGCATTGTCTTCGAAAACGCCTTCATATTGGTTACCTTCTATATCTTGGAATACACCTTCCCCATGTCTTTTACCATTTTTAAATCCACCAATATATTTGGAACCATCTTCATATATCATTTGTCCCATTCCAGTCATCATGCCGTCTACAAAATCCCCTTTGTAAACCTCACCATTTCTCCATCTATATTCTCCCTTACCATGAGGTACCCCCTCGTCAATCTCACCTTCATAGTAACCATCATCATTTAGATATAAAATCCCATATCCTGTTTCTATACCATTTTTAAAGTTGCCCTCATATTTATCCCCGTTTGAATAATATGCAGTCCCCCTACCTTGAAGTATATTATCTATGAATATCCCTTCATATATATCACCATTTACCTGAATGAGTTTTCCACTCCCTTGCATTATATCATCTATAAATCTACCTTCATATATATCACCATTTCCATGAAAGTATTTGCCTTCACCTTCTTTTTTTCCTTTTAAAAAATACCCCTCGTATTTTTCCCCGTCACTCCAGCAATAAGTACCGTAACCTGTTCTTTCACCTTGCTTAAACTGACCTATGTAATATTCATTTTCCGAAAAATAATACGTCCCCTCACCATCTGGTAAATCATGTGCAAATTGTCCATCATAAACTAGGTTTCCCTGTTCATCGTAGCATTTTCCCCTACCATGAAACTGATCACCCTTCATCTCTCCTTCGTACATCACGCAAGCATTCTTATGATAGATTGTTTCGTGTGCAATTTTATTTACACCGCGGGAGCTTCTAAATATACCTAAAATCTTTTCCAACATTTTAAAATCCCCTTCCTTTTAAAGCTATTATATATATTATAGCACTTTTACAGGGAATTTTACATTTATAATCTATTTATATCCCAAAAATCCATATGGTTAGAAAATACGACGCAATAACTCCTGCTAGTGTTGCAATTAGTGCCCCCTTTAAAGTATATCTACTATCTTTTATTTTTACCGTCATAAAATATACTGACATTGTATAAAATATAGTTTCCGTACAACCAAACATAATAGATATTAATCTTCCTATAAAGGAATCCGGTCCGTACATTTTAAAATTATCTAGTAGTAAACCTACAGATGCCGCTGCTGACACTGAGCGCATAAGAGTTAAGGGGATTACCTCTGTTGGAAACTTAGTCCAAGATATAAGTGGTGAAATCAGTCTAGTCATCCCATCTAAGGCCCCTGATGTTCTTAGCATCCCTACTGCCATCATAAGTCCAATCAGTGTAGGTAGCAATTTAACCACTATCTTAAGTCCATCAGCAGCCCCCTCAACAAAGGCATCATAGACATTAATTCCTCTAAGTAAACCGTACGATACAATGCTTATTATTACAAGTGGAATCATTATACTTGATAGTACTAATACCCAGGTCATATTTATTATTCCTTTCTATATTTTAATTTCCCATATATAATTGCTACTACTGTGGAAAATGCTGTTGCTAATATAGAGGGTCCTATAATTTCAGTAGGATTTGCAGATCCATATTTCATACGATAGGTAATTATATTGATAGAGATTACCTGTACAGAAGAAATATTAACAATTAAAAACATACACATTGCATGACTTGCCCTATCCTTATCCTTATTAAGTTTTTGAAGTTCTTCCATGGCTTTTAAGCCTGGTGGTGTTGCAGCTGATCCTAGTCCTAGAAAATTAGCAATCATATTAGTAGCTATATACTTTTGTGCAGGATGACCATCTGGTATATCAGGAAATAAAAATCTTAAAATTGGCCTCATCTTCCTTGATAGCCCTTCTATTATTCCTGACTTTTCTGCTATTCTCATTATTCCCATCCACATGGCTACTACCCCTAACATGCCAAAGGAAAGCTCTACTGCTTCCTTAGCAGAGCCTAATGCACTTTGAGTAATAGTATCCATACCTCCACTAAATGCTGATAATATAATAGAAAATATTATCATTCCAGCCCATATATAATTAAGCATATGTTATCCTCCATATATCACTATTGTTTTCTTAATAATATATATGAAAAAAGACATGTTATATGCTAGTTTTTATTATTTTACAATTATTATATTAGTAATGCCTTATTTTCCGTTAACTACAAAAATATGTATTTTATCATTGACTTTTATTGTCAATAATGGTATTATATTTTCATAAGTTGAAGTTGAGATAACTTTTTTGTACTATAATATTTTAAAAGGGGGATTTATATGAAATCGACTGGTATTGTAAGGAAGGTTGATGAGTTAGGTAGAATCGTACTTCCAATTGAACTTCGTAGAAATTTGGATATCAATGAGAAAGATGCTTTAGAGATTTTTATTGATGACGAGAAGATAATACTTAAAAAATATCAGCCTGCAGACATTTTTAATGGTAGTATGGATGATTTGATTGACTATAACGGTAAGAAAGTTTCCAGAGCTACAATTATTGAACTTGCAAGAATTGCTGGATTTACAATCAGCTAAAAGCTAAAAGACTATCCCTAAGGTTAATTAAGGGATAGTCTTTTTTATTTTTATTTCTTGATAAACATCTCTTTTGGATATACCTCTATCCTTAGCTACCAGTCTCATGGCTTCTTTTTCTTTAATATCTTTATTTAAATATTGCCCCATATGTTCTTCTATACTTATACTTTCCCAGACCTTTGCAACTTCTTTATCTAATAATTCCTGGTTAGCACCTTCTATGATTAATACATATTCTCCCTTTGGGTCCCTTTCATTAAAATATGATGTAGCTTCTTCTAAAGACATTTTAGATACTTCTTCATACTTCTTTGTAAGTTCTCTTGCTATTGTTATGCTACGGTTACCCAGAGCCTCATATAGGTAGCCTATGGTCTTTTTAATCCTATGTGGTGCCTCATATAGTATAATTGTATTGGTATTGATTTTAAATGATTCTAGGCGCGTACTGCGCTCTTTCTTATCATGTGGTAAGAAACCCTCAAAAGAAAATCTCCTTGTACTTTGCCCTGAAATTATAAGGCCTATAATACCTGCTACCGCACCTGGTATCGCTGTTACCTTAATCCCCTCATCAAGTGCAAGTTTTACAATATCCTCGCCTGGATCTGAAATTCCGGGTGTTCCAGCATCTGTAACTAAAACAATATCTTTGCCTTGTTTTAATTTTTCAATAAGTACTGGACCCTTTACCACTTTATTATGCTCATGATAACTTTCTAAAGGTGTGTGGATATCAAAGTGTGTAAGTAGTTTACGGGTGTGCCTAGTATCTTCAGCTGCGATAGTATCAGCTTCATTCATAGCCCTAATTGCCCTATAAGTTATATCTTCCAAATTACCTATTGGGGTAGCACAAAGGGTTAAAACTCCGTATCCTCCCATATTATTTATCCTCCTCTTCAGATTCATAAATTTTATAAATCTCATCTGTATAGCCACCATGGTTGTTATATACATATAAGGGTGGCTCTACTATAAGTTCTGCATTAGCATATTTAACAGCTTCAATTAGCACCATCGTAGGGGCCTTCCCCTCCCTAGGGTGAACCATTCTCATTCTTTTAGGTTCAACACGGTACTTACGCATTAAATATATAATATCTGCTAGCCTATGTGGCCTATGAATCATATATAATTTTCCCTTATCCTTAAGAACAAAGGAAGCATTTTGTATAATATCTTCTAAAGTACATGTTATTTCATGCCTAGCAATCATCTTAGATTTATTTTCATTAACAAGCCCTGCTTGCCCTTTCATATAAGGTGGGTTACTAGTTACAATATCAAAACTACCTTCAGGATACGCATTACTTAAATCTTTCACATTAAGGTGCAGTATCTTAATATTATCTTCAATTTGATTTAACCTTGCACTACGATTCGCCATATTAACCATATCTTCTTGGATGTCTATTCCTATATAACTTTTATTTTCATAACGTGCAAACATAAGTATAGGTATTATTCCGGTACCTGTACCTATATCAAGGACTACATCATTCTTTTTTGCCTTAGCAAAATCTGCTAAAAGTACAGCATCAATCCCGAAGCAAAACACCTCGGGATTTTGAATAATTTTATATCCTTTTCTTTGTATAAAGTCAACTCTTTCATTGGGATGAATTTTTATTTGATTTTTCATTGTTTACCATCCCTTTGCAACATCTTCTCTCTGGTTTTAAAACCTCAACATCTGAAGCCTTAACAAATATTATTTCCCTTGTAGTTCTACCTTTTTCAGTTTTTTCTATAGCTACTTTAAGCTGCTCACGTAAAAGCTGAACTGATAATATTTGCCCCTTCCCTTCTTCAGTCATTACATAATCTCCTACTTCAGGTAGGCGCCCCTTAATCTCCTGATAGCTTTCTTCTTCGTATTTTAGACAACACATTAATCTTCCACATATCCCCGAAATTTTTATAGGGTTGAGGGAAAGATTTTGCTCTTTGGCCATTTTAATAGATACTGGCTGGAAGTCACTTAGAAATTTGTTACAGCATAACTCCCTACCACAAATCCCTATACCACCACACATTTTTGTTTCATCTCTTACACCTATTTGCCTAAGCTCTATTCTTGTCCTAAAAATTGAAGCTAACTCTTTTACTAGGTCCCTAAAGTCTACCCTATCATCAGATGTGAAGTAAAATAATACTTTATTATTATCAAATGTATATTCTACATCAACAAGCTTCATATCTAGATTATGTTTAATAATCTTTTCTTTACAGACCCTAAATGCTTCTTTTTCTTTTTCATTGTTTGCCCTTATGGTTTCCTCATCTTCTTTTGTTACGATGCGTATTACTTTCTTTAGTGGTTGTACTACAGTTTTACTTGCTACCTGTTTATTTGCGATAATTATCTCACCGCACTCAATCCCCCTGGATGTTTCTACAATAACATATTGCCCTTGTTTATATTCTACATCTACGGGATCAAAATAATAGGCTTTACCTGCTGGGCGAAATCGGACCCCAATTACAGTTGTCATTTATTTCTCTCCTTTATTTCTAATAATAGATTTTCTATGATAAGCATAACATTTATATTTTTATCTAGACGCTCCTTAGCTTTAATGATTGCATAAAAATTATCATTAATCCTATTATAAGTCAATTCTTTGGACCTGTCCAATAATAGCTTTTTAAAATCCTTGTAAAATATATACTCTTCTTTTGCAAACATTTTATACATTAGTAGGTCCCTATACCAAATAATCCAAAAATCCAGTATTTGGGTTAAATT
>CAYUEJ010000074.1:0-7429 GCA_964442565.1 uncultured Candidatus Epulonipiscium sp. | reverse complement strand
AATCTGATATCGAGCCAGTGTTACCAGTTCTAGTTGTATAAATGATTAGAACTATCCCTATAGCCCCCATAATTACTAGTGCAATATATGTGACTTTCCTTATGGCTACTTCTTTTATAAAACTGGTGGATGTTCCATAAGTTTTATATAAATACCCTATTACAACTAGTGCTATTGGAATTAAGTGTGCTAGCTTAACACCTGTAAATAAGTCCATTGTAAGGCCAAAGGTAGTTCTTGATAGAAGTCCTATTATTGTAATAGCGCCTCCAAAGGAAATAAGGGTAGTTTTTAAAAACACACCTAAGCTTTGCTTTAATCCCTTGGTCTTTTGATCTAAGGCCCAAAGCACTGCGTAAGATGGGAAGATAGATGCCCCAAATAAGGCCATTAGTTTTAGACCCAGTGTAGGCCTTATTTTTAAAATCCCGGCATAGCCTATTAATCCTATCAATCCAAGTATAAGACCGGCTTTTCTAAGTCCTATGAGGTCTAAGAATAATATAAATATTGCTATAGCACCCAAGCCTGATAAAAATGCTAAAATGAAGTTGCCCTTAGGTAAATTGTAACTAGTTACTTCATTAGATATTGTAAAATTACCCTTCTCGGCCTTAATAGCAAATCTTTCTATGGTGTCTGCTAAGGCTTCATACTCTTTATTAATTCCTTTAGCACTACCCATTTTAAATAATAATACTTGCTGGTTTCGCTCTGTAGCAGCTAGCCAATACCTGGATATAACCTCATCTGGAGTTAGTTTGTTAACTTCACCATCTGTAGTTGTGTGTAGGCGCACTGCTTTGTAGTTAGTACCACCTTCACTTGCATCCCTAAGAAGCTTAAATAATCCTTTTTGTTTATCAGAGAAAAATTCTATCATACCTATTTGGTTGCCTTTAGAAAACTCGGCAATCTCAGGTGCTATCTCCACAGTCTCATCTATGATTAAGCCTGGTATCTCTTGATCTGAGAAGTATACTACATTTAAGTTTGGTATTTCTTTTATTTTAGTAATAAACTCAGATGCATAACCATCATCTGCTTCTATCCATGACTTAGCCTGCGGGGATATGGCATATCCCATATTAGCTGCGATTGTTAAATCCTCTAGTGGGAAACCCATCCCTAGAAGAACCATATTATTGCTCGTAGACCTATATTCAATATATTTATCTTCCCCTAGTACAATTTCTTTGCCACCTAATAGTTGTCCTTTGGTTCTTGTTAAAATCTCATCATATAAACCTTCATCTTTTACTGATATATAGTTTAGCTCTAATCTTATTAATTCGTCTATATTTTCAATATCAGGGTACATGGATTTAAGGGCATAGCCCTCATATGATGTTAGTTTACCTTGGGATTTCCAGTTAGCTAGGTCGCTTGAGCTAGTAGGTAGCAAGGTGTTTTCCCTAACTA
Source organism: uncultured Candidatus Epulonipiscium sp. (assembly GCA_964442565.1). GTDB lineage: Bacteria > Bacillota > Clostridia > Lachnospirales > Cellulosilyticaceae > JAAYSX01. The sequence goes on along the minus strand of CAYUEJ010000074.1, from coordinate 6,007 downwards.
ATATAGTTGTTGCCCCCTTGTCCTTTAGTTCTCCTAGGACATCTTCTATAGGCCTATCTTGCTGCTGGGCTACATCTATAATGTCTGTATACCTAACTGCGATTTGTAGCTCCTTGTACTTTTCCTCTGTCTTAATTCTCGATACGCCTGTTATACAAGATGTTAATATTGATAGTGCAATTACAAGATATGCCCCTTGTTTGAAATACTTATTCATATAATTCCTCCTATGAAAATATTCCCTGGATAAGTTCGACTTATTTCCCAGGGAATTATTCTTGTTCGACAATTTTATTCTATGGTGTAGCCACCTCTAACCATAAAAGTAGAAGCCTTAGTAGCAAGTACCCCTCTTCCATCATCTCTTGGCACAATCATAAGGTGATATTTAGGTACAAAGCCTGTTGTAATATCCACCCCTCCTGTTACATCTTGTAAGCCACCTAAGTTAGCCACTATAACAGTTCCTTCGCCTGCCCGGAGTATAATCTCAGCACCTTGTTTACCAATTAGCTTTTCACCTGGGGCTACATCTACAACTGTATACGTATTATCCCCTGCTCCACCGCTTCCTACTCCATCACTTTTTAATTTGTTAAGCTCAGTGCTAAGTAGGCCAATCATCTCATCTTGTCCCTTAATTAGCTTATCAACATAACCCTTGGTTACAACTGGGTCCCCGATGCTCCCTGGTTGTACTTCCTCAGCACTAAGGGCTCCTATATTTGATATTCCAATCATTGCTGTAATCGCTAAAACACAAAGTGTTGCTGTCATTTTCTTATTCATATATTGCCTCCTAGTTCTATAATACTGGCTCTATAGAGTAATTTATTTCTTTGCCGTTAACTCTAAATCTTATTTTATTGGCACTGCTAATATTGTCATCTATTGTCATTAAACCATTGGTATATATATATCTTATTCCATCCCTGATATATACATCAGTATCATATCCACCTGATACTGCTACAATTACATTTTTACCTGTTCCTTCTTTGTATTCCTTAAGAATATCATGAAATAACATGCCTTCCCTGCTATCAGTAAAACCTGATGTGGAAAAAGGATCCTTGCTTAAGGTAATAATAATATGATCACTTTTTGAGTTGTTTAGTGTATTTTTAAACCCTGTCCATTGTGATGAATTTGTTTTTACAATACCACCTGAGTTAGTTCCTATATGAATTACCTGGGTGTTTTCGTAGTTGTAAGTACTTAGCTTGTTTTCCCACACTGTACCTTGCCCTACTAGTGACTTTATCCCTGAATCCGTATTACCCGTTAAGATTGAAAATTTGGAGTTCTTCTTCATGCTGTTTGCAATTTTAGTCTTGGTATTACTATCTAATGGATAGTGCTTCATACTTGTGCTTCCAAGTAGGGTAAACTCATAGTCTCCTTGTTTTATATCTGTACCCAGTTTTTTATGCATTGGGTCAAATTTCTCGTGTGCCTTCAAATAGCTAGCATCTTTATCCCTAGTTCCGTATGTTACAGAAATATGGTCTACATATAAACTACTCGTTCTTTCTGTTTTATTATTATTTGAAATTATATACATTCTATCTAGGGTTGCAGCAGTTGTAATACTATTTGGCACTGGAATGGATAAATACTTCCAGCCTTTAAAATTGATTTCCCCTGCCTGAAGGGCTGTCTTTTTACCTTTTGAGTCTGATAGTTCTATTTTTAGCATATCGCCCTGAGCATTACCGTATACCCACATACCTATTGATTGAACATTTGTAGCAATTTTAACTGGTTTTGTTAGTTTCATATAGGCCACTTGCTTATTTGCTAATTGTGGTAATGTGTAGATAAACTTCAAGGAGGATGCCCCGTGGTACTTCAGATCTTTAGATGGTTCTACCCGCCCTGTAATGTTTGATGGACTACCACCATCCCATACTCCTGGTGTATCAGTATCTAAGGAGTCTACGGCTGCCGTCCTAGTCCCTACAACCACCGAAATACTTGTTTTAGCACTAGGTGCATTCTTATATATGGCACTTATTGTTGCCTGTCCATTTTTTACACCATTAATTTTACCTTGTCCTACTGTCGCCGCCCCAGAACTAACATTCCATGTTATTTGATCATATGGGATTGGCGACCTGTATCCTGCTGCGTCTATTCCAAATATAGTCATATTTGTAGTTTCCCCAACCTTCATAACTGATATAGAAGGTGATATTTGTAGCCCTACTGGGCTAGTTGATACTGTAATAGGTTTAGCAACTTCTATGCTTCCTACCTTTAAAACTACAAGCCCACTCCCTGATGCGCTTGGATAAAAGGTATTATTCTTCCATTCTCCTGTTATCCCTTCACTACTCCACTTGATTTGATCTTTTGGAATACCTACTGGGTTATTATTCTCATCTAGGCCTTTAAGTGTATATGATATTGGTGCACCTACAAAGGTACGGTCATATGTAGATGATATAATAATCTTAGACAATTGCCCTGGACTCGATGTACTAAATACACCAACCCCATTAGCTACTTTTCTTTGTGAACCTCCTGAGGGGTCATTCTTTACTTCTACCTTAGTGCTTCCTTCTTCCCTAGATACAAAGGTAGTTGAACCACCACCATCTAGGTGCATGGCATTGTGTACCCCGTGTGACTTTAGTATAGGAACTAATTCATTATGAGTTGCACCTATGCTGTCTCCCCTACCATCTATAGTAATTAGAAATAGTGTCTTCCCATCTTCTGATGAACCTATAACCGTCCTTGGCTGCCTACTAGTTGGTGATACCTTATGGGATGCACCTGTATAGGCAGCACCATCTTTCATAATAAGGCCACCACCACCAATACCCGCCTCTACATCTTCTATTTCTTTTTGGAACTGGCTACCTAAGGTAAGTTTGGATTTAAAAACAACCTCCCTACCTTCAGCAAATGACCCTTCTCTTGATTTAAAGCCATTTTCGTCCATAATAAGTACATACCCATCTTGAGGGATGTTGGCTGCTTGCCCCGGTTCTATTATCCTTGTAATAACTCCATTTTCTACTGCTACTTTATATAACTGTTGCCCCCCTGATTCCAGGGGTATTGTTGTTGGGCCGTATTGCCTATCTAAATAAGCTGGTGTTGATAAGTTTCCTGTTGGCTTATTTACCGATGCAATGGTTGCAAGTATATTCCCTGATATAGGATCCTGGACTGTTAAGTCTACACTAAAGTAGTTTAGTAATACGTTCTTATCCTTACCAATTAAAACAGTCCCCATATTCTTACTAGCACCGAGCCCTATTATTTTATCATTATAAGCATGATTAATTTCACCATCATTAACCACTAGTCCAAAGCCTGGTGCATTTGACTTACCCATATCAAAAAAGTCCGCATTAACACCCGCCACTGCACCTGCTGCCTCTACTAATGATAGTACAGTTTGTTTCTCACCTATTTTTGAACTTTCTATAGGTCTAACCTGTATATTAGGGTCTTGGAGATCTACCTTAAGTATATGTAAATCCTGCCACCCCTTGGATGTTAGCCTTGAATCTGTAATATATGTTGCACCTTTTGTTATTGTTTGTGTAGTCTGTGTTTGGTGCAGGAGTTCTGGGCTAGTTGCATAAATATTACTTACGCTAAATAAGATTGCCGCTAAAACACCTGTACTCATAGACCTTTTAAGTTTTTCTTTAAGTCTCATCTGTGATGCCTCCTTGTATTCCCTTACCTTGTATTCCTTTACCTCATATTCCCTGACTTCCAATTACAATCTGAATATCTATCATATCGTCCATTGCGCTATCCATAGACACCGTGCAGTTGCTAAAATACTTTTTAAACTGCTCAGCTTTTGATATGTCTTTAGCATAGATTATTACTTCCTCTTTCTTTTTACCTTTATAGTTTGCTATATTCACAACGTCATAGCCATCTTTTTCAATAATGTCTTTCAGGCTGCCTGCTGCTCCTGCTACCCCACCACCATTTAAGATTTCTATTTTAACATTTTTATCTACTACTTCTTTATCAGACCCTGTATCTAATTCTTCAGCTTCAGTTCCAGGTTTTTTATAAAAGGTCTCTTGAACAAAATCATCCATTACATCCATATCTGGGAAGAAATATGACACACCATTTTGGTATTTCGCCACTCCTGGTATAGTATGGAAGCTAATAGAATCTATACTAAAATTAGTTGCATAACCATAGTATTTTGGTAAATCCAATATATTAATATCTGTCTTAACATGCTGAAACATAGCTGGAACCATTTTAGGCAAGTTTGGTATATTTTCCTTACTAAGTAGCTTCTGTGCAAATGCCTTTAGGAATATTTGCTGCCTTTCAATACGTCCTGTATCTGTGCCGTCTCCCCCGGCTCCTTTTCTAAATCTTACCATCCCCTCTGCTGCTGCACCATCTAAAGTTTGAAGCCCCGGCTCCAGGTCAATATATAATTTTTGACTATTATCTTTATATTTCATCCTAGTTGGCACGTTTACCTCTACACCATCCATTAGGTCTACAATCTTACGGAAAGCTTCAATTTCGACTGTAACATAGTTGTCTATTTTTATTCCTAAAATTCTTTCTATTTCTTTAACAGTAAAATCATTGATATTCTTTATGCCAGCATAGGCGGTCATTTCATTAATCTTCATTGTTTTTGGTGCATTTCTATTAAATTGTCGAATCTTTTCATGTTCAGTTTCTGAAAGCCTTACTTTTGTATCCCTTGGAATAGATACTAAGCCTGCCGCGTTTGTCTCTGCATCAAAGTGAACAACAAACATGGTATCTGTTCTATACCCATCTATATCCACACCAAATACAGCAACATTTGTTTTAAACTTATCAACTTCTTCTTTTACTTCTTTTTCCCCAGCAGATATTTTGGGAAAACCTTCAAATATATTTCCTTCTTTACTTAAATGTTGATATGTAGCCAATCCGCCTATGACTAAGCCCGTCCCAATTACAAATGTAGATAGCATCATGGTTATAAATCTACGTATTAGGCGTTTTTTAGCGCCCCTTTTTAACCTTGGTTTACTAGAATTCATTTTGTTCACTCCTAAGATCGTCAAATTGTCTTTTAATCATTACAATATACCACCTTTTATAATACCATAGTCAGCTTTCAAATGGAAGAGTGTCAATTTGTTAAAGAACAAGTTTTCGGTGTATAATATAATCAGCAAAATTTTAAAGGAGGAATTACCAATGAACTTTAATAATAAGACAGTGCTTGTAACAGGGTCTTCACGTGGTATTGGAAAGGCCATTGCTATCCGATTTGCTAGCCTAGGAGCGACTGTAATTATAAATGGGAGCAAAGATAGTGAATCACTAAAATCTGCCTATGATGAAATCGAGGCTTTGGGTGCTAAGGTATATATGTACTTATGCGATGTTTCATCCTATGAAGCTACACAGAAGTTATTTAAGAACATATATAATGAAACTGGGCACCATATTGATATTTTAATCAACAATGCAGGGATTTCTTCCCTCGGGTTATTCACAGATACCACCCCTGATATGTGGACAAATATTATAAATACTAACCTTTCGTCTATTTATAATTGCTGTCACATGGCTATACCATATATGGTTAGCAATCATAGTGGATGTATTATTAATATTTCTTCTATATGGGGTAGTGTGGGTGCTTCTTGTGAAGTGGCATACTCTGCCACTAAGGGTGGGATAAATAGCTTTTCTAAAGCTCTTGGAAAGGAACTTGGCCCCTGTAATATTAGGGTTAATGCTATTGCTTGTGGCTTTATTGATACCGGGATGAATAATCAGATATCACAGGTAGAACAAGATGAGTTTATAGAGGATATTCCTTTATGTAGGGCTGGTAGGCCTGAGGAAGTGGCTGATTTATGTGTTTATCTTGCTTCTGGGAATTCTAGTTATTTAACTGCCCAGGTTATTACATTAGATGGGGGGCTTACCTGAAAAAGTGGCAGATAGGTCCTTTTGGGGGCACGCAACTCCCGTTGAAAAGCCCCCAAAAGGA
>CAYUEJ010000073.1:0-7429 GCA_964442565.1 uncultured Candidatus Epulonipiscium sp. | reverse complement strand
TACTGTGGCTGGTACTTACTTTTTTGCACTTTTCGGCGTAAGCTGTGAGTGCCAACCTAAGCAATATACTGTGGTGGGTATCTCATTTTCAACACTTTTGCGGCGTATGCTGTGTGTGTTGAAAATGAGATACCCATCACTCTTATGCCCTAGGTGGCCTTGGGCCAAAATATTGATATAAATTAACGGCAATCCGTCCGTTGAATAGCTTACGAACCTTATTTGGTTTTTTGCCAATATCGGACTCAAAAGATGTAGCAGATGTGATTGCATATAATGACCAGGTTGGATCAGAATTCACAAGATTTGCAAGTGAGTTATGAAGTCCCTTAACTTGCTCGGCATCACTAAGCCTTTCCCCATAGGGAGGGTTTGTTATAATTACGCCGTATGGAAAACGTGGAAGTTCAGTTTTGTGCACTGATTTTACAAAGAATGAGATACAATCATCTACCCCAGCAGCAATGGCGTTTTCCTGTGCAACAGAAATAGCATGGCGATCAATATCTGAGCCATGAATATTAACTTTAGTATCCAAATCAATGCTATCATAGGCTTCTTGTCTTAATTCCTTCCATAACTGGTCACCTATTTGTGGCCATCTAGAACAGGCGAACTCCCGTCCAAGGCCAGGGGCTATATTTCTTGCAATCATTGCAGCCTCAATAGGGATAGTCCCAGAACCACAAAAAGGATCATATAATACCCTATCCTTATTCCAGTAACTAATTTGTATAAGGGCAGCAGCTAAAGTTTCCTTTAAAGGGGCACCACCCTGTCTTTGCCTATAACCACGTTTATGAAGGCCTTGGCTGCCAGTTGTATCAATAGTAAGAGTTGCAATATCCTTTAGAAGTGATACCTGGACAGTGTACTCAGGTCCTGTTTCAGGGAATATTTTAATACCGTAATGCTTACCAAGTCTCTTAACTATAGATTTTTTAACGATAGCCTGGCAATCAGATACGCTAAATAAACCTGATTTTACAGATTTACCGGTAACAGTAAACTTAGCATCAGGTGTAATCCATTTTTCCCAAGGAAGTTCATTTGTTAAATCAAAAAGCTGCTCAAACGTAGTAGCCTTAAATTCTCCCATTTTTAAAAGTACCCTATCGGCACTTCTAAGCCACAAGTTAGATAAAACAATCCCCTCAACGTCTGTTGTATAGGTAACCTTTCCGTCAGAAACCTGCTTTATCTCATATCCTATATCCTCTACCTCACGCCGAACAATGGCCTCTATTCCGAAAGTCGATGTGGCAATCAAATCAAATGTTTTCATAAAACCACCCTTTTATATTATAATTCTTTACTATTCATTTATTATACTCGTAGTGGGAAATGTTTACAAGTAGCCTTATATGAGGTAAAATATATAAGAAAGTTCTAAAAAGGAGGATGGGCCCATGCCAGTTAAAGTAGCTAACAATTTACCAGCTATAGATATTTTAGAAAAGGAACAGATTTTCGTAATGAAAGAAGACAGGGCAGCTAAACAGGATATACGAGAGTTAAATATCGTAATATTAAACCTAATGCCCCTTAAGCAAGATACAGAAGTTCAGTTATTAAGATTATTAAGTAATACACCGCTTCAGATAGAGGTTACGTTTTTATATCCAATGTCACATGAATCGAAGAATACAGCGCCAGAACATTTAAGGCAATTTTATAAAACCTTTCCTGAGGTTCAGGATAAAAGGTTTGACGGAATGATTATTACAGGTGCGCCAGTAGAGATGTTAGAATTTGAAGATGTTGCATACTGGGACGAGCTTAGTACTATTATGGAATGGACAAAAACACATGTAACATCAACCCTCCATATATGCTGGGGTGCACAAGCAGCCTTATATTATCACTACGGAATTAAGAAGTATCCACTTGAGGATAAACTATTTGGCGTATTTGCTCATAACAAGCATAATCATGAGAAAATCCTACAAGGACTTGATGATAAGGTATGGATTCCTCACTCAAGGCACTCAGAAATAAGGCAAGAAGATATTGAAAAAATAGATACACTAAAGATTTTACTAAGCTCAGAAGAAGCTGGTGTTGCCTTTGTTATTTCAGAAGATGGTAGACAGGTTTTTTCTACGGGCCATGCAGAGTATGATAGAAGGACATTGGACAAGGAATACAAAAGGGATTTATTGAAAAACCTACCTATTGATTTACCAAAGAATTATTATGAGGAAGATGATGATTTAAAAGATCCGGTTATAAATTGGAGGTCACATGCTTATATTTTATTCTCTAATTGGTTAAACTACTATGTATATCAAGTAACGCCATACAACCTAAATCATATTAAATAGTATAGAACTATGAGGAAGGAGAGGGATATTTCAAGAAAGATGGAGATTTAGTTGTGTTTAAGAAATATTCTTGATATAATAAAAAAAGGACACAAACTATAAACTAATTGAAAGGAGCACATAGAATGAAAAAATGGATGAAAGATATGCCATTAACAATGAATGAAGTAAGAGGATTTATGAACAAAAAAGAAAAACAATCTAAGTGGATTTGGATTGGTGTGGGAGTTTCAATAGTATGCTCATTAGTTGCAATTTCACTATGGATTTGTAATAAGAGAGAAAGAGATATGGAAGATTACTTCGATTATTTCGATGATGAAGACTTTGACGATGTAGACTTTGATTACGATGAGGATGAGGACTACGAAGTTGAACATGTTGAGATTATTATGGATAGCGATGAAGAAGAAGATGAGCAAATAGAGCTACCAGAATAATATATATACCTTTATTTATCTAATAGGGAAGTTCTCCAAGGGAACTTCCCTCTCCATACATATGGTGGGGGTTATATCGATTTTAACACTTTTGCGACCATAGGTTGTGTGTTGAAAATGATATGACTCCCACTTTATTTATTGAGTTGTTCTTTAAGGGCTTTAAGTAAAGCCTCATTTTGCTTTGGAAGTAAAAAACAAAATCTTAGGAAACTTTCATCTAAAAATGGAAAACTGCTAGCATCCCTGATTAACATTTTTTGCTTCAGTAGATTTTCATAAACCTCTATGCCTTGTATATTAGGATCTAATAATTTAAAAAGCACAAAGTTTGCCTCTGGCTTATATACTTTTATATTTTTCCAGCTAAGAAGCTCATTGTAAATAAGATTCCTTTGCTCATTAAATAAGGCTTTTGTTCTATTGATATATTTAGTATCCCTTAGCATAGACTCAGTTCCAAAACTAGCAAGAATGTTGGTTGTCCACGGATTTTTATGCTTATTCATATGGTTTAGCAAGTCTGTATTAGAAGAGATTCCATATCCTAGGCGAAGGCCAGGGGCAGAGAAAAATTTAGAAATTCCTCTTAGGATAAGTAGGTTATCATAAAGAGGGATTAAAGATGTTGCTGATACCGATTCTATATTTTCCACAAATTCAACATAAGTTTCATCAATCATCAGAAAGATATTGTTTTCTTTACATTTATCTAGTATTATTTTAAGTTCAGGTACATGAATGCATGTGCTTGTAGGATTATTAGGATTACAAATAATAAGCATATCAATACTACTTGTAAGTTTATCAGTTAAATCTTGAATATCTATTTTAAAGTCCATATCCTCTTTGAGCTGGAAATACTGAATCTTACTTCCGGTAAGTGAGGCTTCACGCTCATATTCAGAATAGGTAGGACCTATAATTAGCAATTCTTTAGGCTTTTTCATCTGAATCATAAGAGAAATAAGCTCTGTAGATCCATTTCCAACTATAATATGATCTGCAATGACCCCTACATAATCAGAAATACTGTTACGAAGTGAGTTATAATTCCTGTCGGGATATGTTGAAATAAGGTCTAAATTGCCTGCGATTTCTTCCCTTGCCAGGGGGGAGATTCCAAGGGGGTTGATGTTACCACTAAAATCTACAATTTCGCTACGGGATATGCCGTGTGAAGTAGAAATAGAATCAAGATCCCCACCGTGTAAAAAGTGTTTACTTTGACTATTCATGCTATTTTCCTCCTATCATAATAGCTATACTATAGTATTATACTAAGATATACACAGTTTAGCAAATCAATTGGATAGTTGGGGATTTTATGATACAATGAAACAAATTAAACAAAAATATGAGGTGTACTATGGCTAAGAAAAAATCAGGGTCGAGTTTTGTTAAAGGAGCAGCAATTCTTGCTTTTGCAACCTTTTTGACGAAAATAATTGGTTTGATTTATAGACTTCCCTTAACTAGTGTTTTAGGGGACGAGGGAAATGGATTATATGCTGATGCATTCCAAGTATATACAGTTTTAATTACATTATCTGCCTATGGTCTCCCAACAGCCATTTCTAAATTAGTGGCAGAGCGAACTGCGAAGGGAGCTTACAAGGATGCCCATAGGGTTTTTAGAATATCAATGATTTATTCGGGGATATTTGGAGGAATCCTATCCCTTATTATGTGGTTTTTTGCGGGGGATATTGCAAATATGATGGGGTCACCAAGAACAGTATATGCAATGAAATCACTTGCACCTACAGTATTAATAGTAGTACTTATGTCCTCTTTTAGGGGATATTTTCAGGGGCTTAATACTATGACTCCAACAGCTATCTCCCAGGTTATAGAGCAGATATTTAATGCGGCATTTAGCGTTATACTTGCCTATGCCTTAATAGGTAGAAGCCTTGAAAGTGCAGTGCTTGGAAGCACCCTAGGGACAGGGATAGGTGCCCTTGCTGGTTTTATATTTATACTGTTTGTTTATTGGCTATTAAGCCCAGGTATTAGAAAGAAGATGAAGAAAAGCAAGCAATACGAGTATGAATCCAATCTTACTATTCTTAAGAAAATAATTATAACAACCCTGCCTATTTTAATGGGTACGGCTGTATTTAGTTTAACATCTACTATTGATTTGAAGATGATTAATGATAGGTTACCAGCAGTTATTGAAGAAATTCTAAAAAGTGGCAAAGAGGGATACATTGGAATTAGTAATATAAAAGGCTTATCACCAGTGCAGATTGTTGATATGCTTAAGGGACAATACTCAGTAAAGTATTTAACTTTAGTTAGTGTACCTATTTCCCTTATTATTTCTTTATCAACAGCATCGACACCAGCGATTTCTTATTCCATGGCTATAGGAAACTATGAAGATGTAAGGGAAAAAACACAGCTTGTTATGAAAATAGGAATGCTTTTTGCTTTCCCATCAGCTATAGGAATGGCAGTACTTGCCAATCCTATTATTAGACTATTATTTAGGTCCCAACCAGACGGTGCATCTTTATTACAACTAGGTACAATAGCAATAATATTTATTACAATATCTCAAATATGTACAGGGATTTTGCAAGGATTAGGAAAACAGCACTTGCCAACAATTCATGCCTTAATTGCTTGCGCAGTAAAAATAGGACTAAATATAGTGTTATTATCCGTACCATCTATAAATATACATGCTATTATATACAGCACAATAGGTTGTTACTTAATATTTTCGTTTTTAAATCTAAGATCTGTGGTTAAATTTACAGGAGTTGTAATTGATAAAGTCGATGTCTTTATGAAACCAGCCTTAATCTCTATTATTATGGGCCTAATAACATTATTAGGATATGTTTTGCTTCTAAAGATAACTACAAGTTCATTTATTATCGTATCAGTCCTTGTACCTATAGCTATCATTGTGTACGGTGTAGGCGCAATAAAGTTTAATGCATTGACACCAGCTGAGCTTCAAATGATACCTGGTGGAACTAAAATTATACACATACTACAGAAAAAAGGAATTTTTAATACTTAGATAAAAATTATTGGCTTCTTCTACAGGGATTTTGTTTAAAATAAATAAAAAGTGTTAATACTAATTATAAAGTATTAGCCACCCTAGTTAACAAGGAGGAAGCAATGTTTACTAAAAAACAATACAGACTTTTATTACTAAGTGCAATGGCCGTATTTTTTGTAATTGCACTTTTTATTTATATGTTTTATATTAGATTTATAGAGAAGGAGATTATAGAAGAACCACTAGCCACGAGCCCTATTATAGAAGTGCCAGATCAAACAGTTATGACACAGGATGTAGTTAAAATTGCAGCAGGTACTAATGTAGTGTTTGAAATAGTGGATCAGTTTGGCTTTGTAACCCAAGAAGATAGATATGATGGGATTAATTGGTTAGATTATACAAAGCCGCAGTTAGCAAAGATATTCCCGGATTATGTTATTACCAAGTATGAAGAGGATGAAGTAGCATTAACTAGAGTAATTGAGAGACAAATAGAGCCAAACTATGTCTTAACTACCTATAATGGCAATATAGTAATTTCTATAGAGCGAAATGGGCATAAGATTTTTTATAAAGATACAGGGCTAGCTCCCCATGATTTTTCCTATATAGTAGAATCTATGCTAGGGAAAGGTATCCCAATTACAGCAGAAGAAAAAGACGATATTTTAAATGATTCTGAAGAGATTTATATGATTTTACAAGAATATGACGAGTGATGTATAATGTACTTAAGTATTGATTACTAGGAAGGATACAAGTATGGAAAAAGTGATAATTGTAGGAGGGGGAGCTTCAGGGCTTTTAGCAGCAATTGTTGCAGCAAGAGAGGGCGCTCAGGTTACAGTCTTAGAGCGTACCAATAGGGTAGGTAAGAAGATACTAGCAACAGGCAATGGAAGATGCAACCTAACTAATATAGATTGTAATATAATAAATTACCATGGGACAAACTCAAAATTTGCATTGGGTGCCCTGACAGCCTTTGATCCTAGTATGACTATACAGTTCTTTGAAGAATTAGGGATTAGTCATAAGGTTGAAGGTGGTGGCAAGGTTTTTCCTTTTTCAGACCAGGCAGGTAGCGTATTAGATGTTCTACGGATGGAGATTGATAATCTTAATAAAGGTGAGCTTTTAGTTGAGGTATTAGTAGATAAGGAAGTAGAAGAAATATCTAAAGGTAAGAAGGGGTTTACTGCAAGGTGCCAGGACAAAACATCCTATTACGCTGATAAAGTCATTATGGCTACAGGTGGTAAGGCAACTCCAAACCTAGGATCTAACGGTAGTGGATTGCCCATACTAGCTAAACTTGGACATAGTATTGTTACACCGTTTCCGTCATTAGTACAAATTATACTAGACACACCAGTTGTAAAGAGGGTTAAGGGTGTTAAAGTCCAAGGTAGGGTAACTGTAAAAAGTGGCAAGCATACAAGGGAAGAGGTCGGAGAGATATTATTCACAGAAGATGGTATCTCAGGTCCGCCAGTCCTTCAAATCAGCAGGATAGTTAGTAGGCAGGAACTTAAGAATAGGACCTGTGAGATTGAGCTAGACTTGTTTCCTGACTATACCATAGATGAGCTAGAAGTAATGATTCAGATGAAAATGGCCTATCAACCCCAAAGGAC
>CAYUEJ010000072.1:0-7430 GCA_964442565.1 uncultured Candidatus Epulonipiscium sp. | reverse complement strand
GCCTTTTTATATCATAGGCATTAGGGCTCATCTTCTTCCCAAATATCTGGATTTCCCCCTTATCAAAGCTTAATAATGATAGAATACAATTGATTGCCGTAGTTTTTCCGCATCCGTTAGGTCCTAAAAGCCCTAGTATCTCCCCCTCTTTTACATCTAGATTGAAGTGATCTAGCGCAATTATCTCCTTATATCTCTTTACCAAATTACTGACCTTAACTATCATGACAGTTCCCCCTTTTTTTCTTATTTATAATTATATATCTTAAACCTTATTCCTTGTAGTGGACTTAATCACAATCTTATATGACATTTGTCAGGTGATTAATTGTATTTACATATTTTCTTTAGTATAATGATGGTAATTATAATCTGTATTAACTCGGGGGGATATCGTGAGAAAGCCTATAGAAAAGCTTTTTATTTTAATCTTATGCTTATATAGTTCCTACATGGTGAACCTAGATGGGGATATTGTTTTTTTATTTTTATCTAGCCTTGTTATTTCTTTACTTCTTGACTTATTTCATCCTAAAAGATATGTATTCCTTCTGTACATTATTTTTATAATACTTTGCTTTTATAATAAGGATTACTTATTTTACCTGCCCCTTATTTTATATAATGCTTATATGAATTTTAAAATATATACCTTTATACTATTGCCCTTATTTTTATTGCAGGCCTATCTTCCAAGCTTTTTGATTTCTATTATTGCTATATATCTTGCTTATAGCACGCTCCAATATAACTTCCTAGTTGATAAGAATACAACTACCCGTGATTCCTTAATAGAGGATACACTATACCTTCGTAAATACACGGATCAATTAGAGGTAGGTAAGGAAAAAAATATACATATTGCGGTTCTTACGGAGAGAAATAGAATTGCCAGGGAGCTACATGATTCCATTGGTCATGCCATTAGTAGTGCAATTTTGCAAGTGGAGGCTTTAAAAATAATCTTAGATAAGTCACCGAATATAGGCCATTTAAATACACTCCAAGATACTTTAAAAAATGGAATGGATGATATAAGAGGTAGTATTCATAATCTTTATAATAAGTCCCTTGATTTAGAAAGCAGGATTGATGAGCTAGGCAGGGATATCCCTGGTCTAGAAATCATTCTTAATAACCGTATAGGTATAGACATAAACTATGAGCTAAAATTTGATATTTTGTCCATTATAAAAGAAGCAATTACTAACTGTGCTAAACACTCAAATGGTGATAAAATCGTAATTGATCTTTTTAATCAGCCTAAGTTTTATTCTATTTCTATAAAGGATAATGGGACTATATTTAATCATAATATTAATATTTCCAACAAGGGCATTGGGCTCTCTTCTATGCAGGAGATTGCTGATAAGTATAATGGATTTTTAAATTATAGCTTTGATAAAGGTTTCAAAATACATCTTACCTTAATGAAAGAGTGAAATGAAAGGATAATCGATATGACTATTATAATTATTGATGATGATCATCTTGTAGTTAACTCGCTACAAACAATTGTTACTGCTAAGGGAATTAATGTTCTAGCGGTTGGATATGACGGGACAGATGCTATACAGCTATTTGATGAGTATAGGCCAGATCTGGTTCTTATGGATATCAGAATGGATAAATTAAATGGAATAGATGCTACAAGGGAAATTTTAAAACTTGATCCCAATGTCAAAATACTACTAATTACTACCTTCCAAGACGACGAGTATATTAATGAAGCTATATCATTAGGCTGTAAAGGTTATATACTAAAGCAAAACATTCAGGGTATTATCCCTGCTATTAATGCTGTTTATGCTGGTAATTTGGTATTTGACTCTAGGATTGTATCTAGCATGCAAAAGCCAGCAAAGAAGGCCCTAGACCTAGATTTGGATATAGACCTATCCCCTAGGGAGGTAGAAATCCTTCTTTTGGTGGCTGATGGTTTAAATAATAAGGAAATAGCTAATACATTGTTCTTAAGCGAGGGCACAGTTAGAAACTACATCTCTACAATGCTAGATAAGTTATCCCTTAGAGATAGAACCCAGCTAGCCATTTATTATTATAAAAACCAATAAGTTGATAAGTTGGGTACGCAATATATTTACATACTTACGACTTCGTAGCCATCCTTAACATAATCCTTCATCCCTGCATGCCCTGACATATCATCTAGAGCAGGTAACCCTGATTGTAGGCTTTCATCGTAAACACCCATAACTTTTGAGCACGCAAGACAAAAGCCTGCTATTAGTCCTGCTCCTTTAGCCTTCATATATAACGGGTTGTTTTCATTTTCAAATACTTGTACTAGTTTAACGGAGGCCCCCTCAAATATAATCTTTACCTCTGAGCCTTCTGTGTGTAGGTCTAAAGCATTTAGTAAGATATGCTGAAAACACATCTTTTCACCCGTCATACCATAAAATAACACTTTTTTCATTTTGAATTCCTCCTTGTATAATAAATTAATAAGTTAAGTGCTTGTCACGCAGTATATCCTCCCTTATCTTAGGGCACCCTCAATCTCATCCCAATCATAACGATTATTATGCTCAACCAGTCTTTCCAATCGTGTAAGGCGGTCTTTAGGGATATTATTAATATGCCTGATTACAAAATCCTTATTAAACTCCAAGCTACTTTTACTATAGATAGCAGCACCTGCAATGTTACCAAATATTAAATTTGCCTCATTAAATTCCTTTTGTATGAGCTCTTCATGCTTTATTATATAGTCTATAGTTGCTTGCTTAACTAGGTTTCTTTGGATTTTAGAAACCTCATATATATAAGTTACTAAATCCTTATCATAATAATTAAGCAGCAACTCTTCCATTTCTAGTGCCATATCCGACCTAATAACAAACTTATTAAGGCAATACACCCTAACCTTCTTTATGGAATCTATTTTTTTAATTGTACTTAGTTGCCTTAGCATTTTATATGCTTCTAAATACTTACCGCCTGCCATAGTTTCATTTATTCTCCCGAAATCTTTTTCCAGTGACTTATCGATTCTATACTTCTCCATTTCAATTATCTTCAAGGTTTCAGATGCCTTAAGTTCTTTCGCAAACTTTTTTTGAATTAGTATAATACTAGTAAGACAGACAATTAAAATTAAAAACGCAATTACCAAATCACTGGTGGTTATGGTAAATATTATTCCTCCAAAGACTGGGATAAGCAAAAACATACTTAATAAAAATATTATTTCCTTTGTATTTTTAAACTTTATCATTCTATCTACCATTACATTAAATGGCATTATACCTTGTGCATTACAATTGAGGCACCTATCTTGTGATAATGTTGTGTAATCCCCACACTTTTTACAGTAGTACATATTTTCAAAACTATATTCTACCTTTTGCATAGGCTTTATATTGACTGGAATCCTCTCACTCACCTTGATCCCCCCAGTTATTGACCCTACTTAGGAAATATTTATCAACATCTTTTAACTCTATTTTTTTATCTAGCACCTTTTTTAGATATATAAACCTCTTTAAGGTAAATATAATCATGCACCCTATACCTATATAAAATATCACTAACATCACCCCATTTATTTATTATTGGGATTAAACTGTGGTGGCTCGTAGCCCACAATTTTATCATTCATAATATCATATTTCCTGTATATCTCCAATATAAGCTTTAACTTCTCTTTTTCTTCCTTCTTTCTTTGTTCTTCTGCCTCTGCCTGGTTTAACTGCTCCTGCTCTATCTCTTTCTTATATGCTACTTTCTCCATTACTGATTCTGTTATTTTAATGGTTCCAAATCCTACCCCTAGCAGCAAAATAATAAAGCTACTTACTTTTAGGACTGTCCATCCATGCTTTAAAAAAAACTTTTCTATCCCTGAAGCTAGCTCATAATTAATGTCTACAAACACCTTTCTTATCTTAGGTTTTTTAATGTTATAAAAAGACTGTTTAATACTACTGTCTTTAAATGCATCAGGGTCCACTTTAACAAAATATCTTTTAAGTGCTGTTACATATTCAGGGTGCAATCTGTTTTTCTTAGCTAGGGTAAACTCATCCCTAGTTATTGACCATTCTATAAACTTGTACACTATTTCCTTGCCCTTATTAGTGTAGATAAAGTTTAGTATCTGACCATAATTATATTGATAGCTTAGGTTAGCTCCACCCTTATAAAAGGCTAAAATTACACCCTCATAAAAATGTGCCCCAGTTAGGTTCATTGCCAAATTCTTAATAGCCTCTTGAATCTCCTGCTTCTCTAGCTGGGTTGAATTATTTAATATATTTTTTAGCTCTTCATTAGTATTTTGCATCATCATGAAATCTTTTAAAACGTAGATGGTTATTGCCTTGCCACTATTATTAAACTGTGACACCTTAAAGCTTTGCAGCTCTTCTTTAGTTATATTACTTATGGAAATACTATCTAGGATAATATTATCAAGGTGTTTTTCAATATTAGCTTTATAGCCTTCCATAGTCCCGTTAAAAAGCTTATTTAAAAGTCCATAAACCCTACCCCCAGAGTGGACAATATTATTTTGTCTTTTTACAATTGACAGAAGTTTTTTTGTGGACTCTAGTTGAAAATACGAATCATCAAGGATTTGCTCTGATATATCTCTGAGACCTTCTACTTCTTGTACCCAGCGATTTACATTTTGAATCCCCACAATCCTAAAATTCAAATACTCATTTAGAAGTTCTTCCTTTATAGGCTTATTTTCTAAAATAAATCCCATGACCTGTCTATTTAAATCATTGTTTGCTAAAATAATCTCAAAAATCTCCCTAATATATTCCTTATCATTTAATCTTTTGGATACTAGTAAGGAATATAGAAATACTTTGCTGATTTTATCCTTGTATTCATCCCTTGTTATGTTGTAATAAGGGATTATACTTTTAGCAAAGCTAACCGTAACGTATGAGCTAGTACTACTAACCATCTTTAGCTCTTCTTCAATTAATCTCATTGCTAAATTACTAAGATCCACCTGCATATCCATATTTTCGCCATCTAAGTAGGTTAGTATATATTCAAAAATAATATCCTTATATATTTCATATATTTCTGTATTCCCTTTCATAACCTGGTATAAGATAGCAAGCTGGCTAAATACTTCAATATCTGCTTGCTTTTGGAGTTTCTTCTGATTTAGTACATTATCAATAAACTCATAAAATGAGTTATTACTACTTTGATTTCCCCTATTATCCCATACAAAGTCTAAGTAAGGGTTATCACTAGGCTCAATATTTGTAAACTTATTAGTAGAAAAATCAAATATAAAATCCTTATCTGCCCCTGATATCCCATGCCTTATGCTTTCTTTATCGACAAACATAATATTTATGTTCTTTTTAGATTCAGGTCTTTGAATATAAGAAACAAAGCCAATTGCCCTTCTTATTTCATAAGGCAGGCTTTCTAAAATACATAGTAGTAGCTTCTTAGAGTACTTACTTATATCACCTGCATCAACATCTAAGGCAATATAAATCTTTTTCCTTGATGTAGCTGATACAGTTATTGCATACAATAAATTTTTAAATATTTCCCCGGTAATATCTAGCTGACTAAGTAAAGTATCTACAAAGTTTTTATCATATACATTTTTTGTATATGATAGATTAGTTAATTCTTCTAGATTGGCCCCTTGCTCTATATCATAGCTTTTGATAAAACTATCCACATATAGTATTTTTTCTGGGTTCCTAATAAAATCTTCTTTACTCGCTTCTGCTATCACATAATTATGGGTAAAGAATGTGCTTCTTTGCCCCGTAAAATCTACCGGTACATATACGCTTTGCCCTAATACAGCCTGCTTTGTATCTAATTGCAAAAATGTTAAGGCCTCTGGATATTTATCAGCATCCTTTTCACCTGCTATTTGAAGCTCACGTGGGGCATCGTAGAAACAGTAGGGATGTAGGGACTTTTTAATTAGATTATTCTCTAGGGATGGTGTCTTTGCAATCGTATCGTAACCATCGGTAGTCCTAAATATACCTCTGCGTTCTCTTGTATAATATTGCTGCAAAATCACTTATCTTCTCCCCCTCTTATATAACCCATAGTATATAATAGCCATAAGAAAGGCTCGTCAACCCTTAGTGGTTCAATGAGTCCATCTACTTGCATATCAATAGGGTTTCGGCCTAGTGCTGATGTTGCAAAGTAAGCTGTTTTATTAAAGTGAACATCTATGGCGTCTTTAAATGGCCTATCCACTTTTTCTATAAACCTTTTTACTTCCCCATTAATATTATTAAACTCTGTTAAAGAAAAGTATCCCTTATGAACCACCTGATTAAATATATTGCTATTTGACTTTACATACTCACCGTCATCTTCTCTTAGGACATTTAGCATATCACTTTTAGTTAATACTATAGCTGTAGGTATATCAGTTTTACCATTCTCTTCATAGCCAATAAAGTTTTCAAATAGATTAATAATAACCTCCCTTGGCTCATCGTGCTGGGATGCAAACTCCCCTATTGTATCGTTTCTCTTTATATGTATCTTATCCCTTATTGTCTTAATTTGAAGTGGGTCCACTAAAAATAATATTCCTGACGAATTTTTAATATGGGCTGCATACATGCTAAGATATTCCTGATCTACCATCCCCTCACCTGCTATATCAAAAAACACTAGCATTAAAGGATCTATAGAATCATCCTTGAATTTAAATTGGAAAATAAAGGGCTCCTGCTTCCCTTCCTTACGTGTGGATGTTAAAAGGTCCCCTCTTTCAAATAAGGGCTCCTCATAATCTTGCTTAAACTTCCTACTTACTTCTGAGTTTATAGGAATACAAGCAGCATCAAAGTTTGCAGCCGTTATATTTTGCAGGGTATGAATTAATGATGTCATATAAACTGATTTTCCTACCTGGGATGCCCCTACAATTGCAATTATATTGCTTGGAGATTTCCCAGATGTTATGGGTAGTTCATTATGGCAATACGGACATAGGCGCCTTCTTGTTGTATATCCATAGGCATCCACTAGCCCAACCAATACATTGCCTGAATATATATGGCTATCTAGTGGTATGGTATGTGGCTCTATAACTGCTTCTAACTCATCTAACTCATCTAGGTCAAGTTTAGCCCTATATCTATTTAATCTATCATCTTCTTGGGCTTCATAATAATTATCATCTTCTTGTATATGTGTAGCCCTAAAAACTACCTCATCCGGTTTAAATTTTTCAAAGCAGTGAGGGCATACTATGTTATAAAATAGTGGTGCCTCAGCTTTTGCTTTCTTTTTAAAGCTGTCTAAAAAACCAAATATTCCCATGTGACTCTCTCCTTTATTCCTTAATTAGGCTATGTATTTCCCCGTGTTTTTTTCCATCTGTTAAAAACAGTTTAATATACTCATCTTGGTCAATCTCTATTTCTGCAAACTCATTT
>CAYUEJ010000071.1:5589-7434 GCA_964442565.1 uncultured Candidatus Epulonipiscium sp. | reverse complement strand
GGAACCCGCTCGCTGCGACAGCTCGCGGGCCGCCAATTATATCACAGTTACATTATTTGGGCAATATGATTGTCATTCTATTTCCCCTAGGGCTTCTTTTTGTAATATAGTTATATTTCTATGCCCCGATAGTCTAATCATGCCAGTATCTTGGAAACTAGTTAACTTTCTACTTAAGGTCTCTTGGCTCATTCCCATATGGGAAGCAAAATCCTTTTTGCTCATGGTCAAAAGCACTTCACCTTTACCATCAGACATACTAAGTAATGTGCGTGCTAGTCTTTTTTCAACTGAATGTATGCTTATATCCTGTATTAAATCTTCAGCATCTAGTAGGCGACTACTTAGCTCCTTCATTACCTTCCATGTTATAGCTGGATATTTGTCCATAATTTGTTTCAGGTCATTACCATCAATTAAACATAGTATTGTTTTTTCTAACACCTGGGCATTATCAGTCAGCGGTTCCGGGCTAAAGAGGGAGAGTTCACCCAAGAACTCTCCTGAACCTAACACCCTAATAACCTGCTCTTTACCCGATGCTGAGATCCTTGTTATTTTAACCCTTCCTTCATGAATTACATAAAGCTTTTGCCCCTTATCTCCTGCGGTATAAATCATTTCGCCTTTTTCATAAACCTTATCTGATGTTATTCTAGCAACCTCTAGCATTTCCTCATGAGTAAGATCATTAAATATAGGTACCCTTGTTATGCAATTTACACCATCCCTTTTTAGACAATTACATCTCACCTTAAATCCTCCTATCCTAGAAGAGCTACTTCCCCTACAATTTCTCTGATTGTGTTTCCTGAAATCTTTTGCGGTACTAGATTAGGCTTTCCTAAGTAATAACCTTGTAGGTAATCTGCGCCTAATTCTATTACTTTATCCATTTCCTCTTTTGTTTCTACTCCCTCAGCCAAAACTTTAATATCTCGGCTTGCTGCATAGGATAATATATTTTCAAAAATCTTTTGCCTATGCTTATCCTGGTCAATTCCTCTGACAATTGCCATGTCAATCTTAATATACTTTGGTTGTAATGCTAGAAGAACTACTTCGTTATTATAACCTGAGCCAAAATCATCTAGGGCTAAGTGACTACCCCATCTGGTAACGGCATCTTGCTTTATTTTTGTGCAATGCTCGTTACTTCGCTCATTTTCTATAATCTCAAGAACAATACGGTTTAAGTGGCTTTTATACTTTGTCTCAAATTTCTCAAAATCAGCTTGTGATAAAACGTGGTTGGGAATAGAGTTAATAAAAATCTTTGCATCTCCAATTTTTTTCTGATGGTCTTCAAATGCTTCCATTGCTTTAAACCATGTTATCTTTTCAATATCATGTAATTTTGATTGAGATTGTGCTAACCTAATAATATCCATAGGAGATCTTAATGTATCTACCTGTGGACGCATAAGTGCCTCATAGGCATAAACTTCTGCTGTCCTAGCATCTACAATGGGCTGAAATTCAAATAAAACTAATTCTTCTTCTATAAACTGATTTAGTTCCTCCTTGCCAGATAACAAAATCGAGTTCTTCCTGTAACTATCTTGGTCAAACTCACCTACATTCCCCTTATCACTATGCTTAATCTCATACATAGCAAAGTCTGAGTACTTAATAAGTTCATTATAATCCTTCGAGTCATCTGGATACCAAGCTACTCCCCCCGATGCCCTTACTCTAAAAATAGTCCCATCTGGCATAGTTAATAGGGTAGTATGAAGTCTGTTTTTTATTTGTTGTATTATATCTCTTATATCATCCTTGTTTTTATAACCATATATGAATGTGTAAAATTCATCTCCTGACATTCTAGCTACAATTGCGTTA
>CAYUEJ010000071.1:0-5579 GCA_964442565.1 uncultured Candidatus Epulonipiscium sp. | reverse complement strand
TGGCTCGTTGCTTCATTTAATATGGAGGCTGCTGTCTTGATATATGTATCACCAAAATCATGACCATAGGTATCATTTATATACTTAAGATTGTCTAGATCCCACATAACAAAGGCAGCATTATTGAGATTTTTATCCTGTAGTTTTTTCCTTACCTTTACACTAAATGCCCTGCGGTTAAGAAGTTTCGTCAGCACATCATGGTCTCTTTCGTACTCTATTTTATGCTTAGCCATTATATCTTCCGTAACATCCTCAATAACACCTAAAACCTTCCCATTACTCTCTTGTGTTTGCATACGAATCCATCTCACTTTATCACTTTCGCACATATAGCAGTATACATTTTCTAAATCCACTTCCGGGGTTTTTACAATTTCCCTAATTACTCTTCTTAGCTTATCTGAATTAATATAGTTTGAATTATTTTCTCTTTCTATTTCTAAAATACTAAATAAGGTTTCTGTGCAGAAGGCTTCTTCTTCCAATATATCATATTCAAATGCACCTATTGGTACATTTACCATGCTTATAATCTGTGAAAGTTTAGATGATGAATCCGCCACCTTATTACTAAGTGATTCTATTGCCGATGCCAACTCATCTATTTCATTAATATTAGTTTTTGTAAGTAAAATTTGATTACTAGGATCGCTTGATAAAACCATTTGCACTAGTCTAGTTATAGGTCTAACAAACCAAATACCTGTAATATAAGCAGCAATCATTCCAAATACTAGGGAAAACAAAAGTGCTAGGACAACGGATATTAATAGTCGATTTATAGGCCTAAATAGGGCTGCCGACTCTACCATTCCAACAATCACCCATTGATCACCAATAAATGGTGTTTTTGCATTATATAAATTTAGGTACTGCACACTTGCATACGCATTATTTACTTTATCTATTGTGTAAATATCCGTGGAGTTTTTTTTGCTTTCAAATATACTTTGTTTGTCAGAACCTATATACCTTTGCAATATAGGACCACTAGATACAACGTTGTTGAATACACCTGCCTCTTCCCCTTCTATACCTAGCAAATATCCTCCTTGCTTATCTTCTGCTAATTCCTTATAGTATAGATTTTGGCGTAGATAGTCTAATGATAATTCTATCCCTATAACCGCATACGGATCCCCTTTTCCATCTCTTAATGGAATAGAATAAGTAATTATCTCTATGTCATTCTCACTAAGCCTAAAAGGTTTGCTCCAATAACCTAAATCCCTTGTACTATAAGTTGGATATTTAATCGCTGCTTCAAATGGTTTATAGTAAAAATCTGAATTTCCATTGCCTTTTTCTAATTTAAATTCATACTCCCATTGTCTATCTAATGGATAATCATTATCTTCATCTAAATCAAAGGGTCCCCTTACTATAAGTAAATCAGAGTTATCTGGCGGTGTTGTTAAAGGATCAAAATCCCTTATATAAACACCCTGATTGCTATCCTCCCTAACCGATACAAAAAATGCACCTGATACTGAATGCTGCCTTATCACATTGATTATCTCATCTGATATTGATTCAAAAAAACTCTCACTAAGCTGCGAATCATTTTTAATATTATAACGCTCAGCATCTTCTTGAATATTATTTTCAAACTCGGAAAGCTCTGACCATTGCCTTAGCATACTATCTTCTATATATTTCTTTCTACTTATAACACGACTACTTAAAGCTTTCAGGTACTCATCTGAAAGCCTATTAATAGTCCTCCCACCAAGTATAATGGCTCCAAATAACAAGACTTGTGTAAATAGTACAATAAGTGTCGATTGTCTTACTCTGTTTTGTATGGACCTTTTATCAATCGAAAGTCTTTTCATCCCCAACCAACTCCATTTTAATTACTGTAGTTATATTTATTTCACTACACCCCTAAGTTCCATCTTTAACCTGACTACCCATTGCTCAAA
The DNA here is from genome assembly GCA_964442565.1 of uncultured Candidatus Epulonipiscium sp. Lineage (GTDB taxonomy): Bacteria > Bacillota > Clostridia > Lachnospirales > Cellulosilyticaceae > JAAYSX01. Next base: position 3,651 of record CAYUEJ010000071.1, on the reverse strand, counting down.
ATTGCTATCTGTTGCAATAGTTCTAACAGCTTCCTCTCTACTAATTCCACTATCTATAAGTTCTAGAACCTTGGCTCGGTCTCCTTTTGCCCTATTTATTAGTGATGCAGCTAAGACATCTTTAGCTGCGTCGCTATTATTAAAAGTTTTATTATTAAAAATGTCATATTCTTTAATCTGTCTAGATGCTACTGGCAAACTAAGTTTTACCTGATCTGTCATTTTGCTCTTAACATCTTGTTCTAACCAAAATCCTAAAGTATCTAAATCTCCTAGAACCTTAGCAACTGGTAGATATCCTGTTGTTATTGCAAATTCAACATTGTTACTCGCTTTAGTAAACCACTTTAAAAATTCTACTGCAACATCGCAGTTGGCTCTGTATTAGCAAAATTAGGCACTGGTAAAAACAAGGGTTCTATTCCATAAGTTTCATTATAGTTAATAGTCACACTACTTGGAAAGTAAGTAATCTCCCCCGACGGAGCTACATATGCCAATATTTTACCTGTTTTAAGATCGTCTGAACTATATTTACTAAAAGGCCCATAATATCCATTCACATATGGTATATAATAATTATCCCATAGTACCCTCATTATATCATTATCTATTTTTACATCGGCTAAGTCATCGTCAATTTCAAATATATGTTGACCAAGCTGATAGGATCCTGCAATCATATAACTTACCATATCATCAATTGCAAAAAAAGCCTTCCCACCGTCAGGCTCCGAGGATTGGGTACTTGTCCAACTATAATATTTTTCTGCTACTCTAGCTAATCCTTCCCATGTGCTTAAATCCTTCAAATCTGCCCCTGTAGCATTTGAAAATTTAAGCCAATCTGTTTTATTAATCATCATTATATCCGTAGATTTTGCAATAGGAAACATTCTTAGATGATTATCAGCGCCTATATAGCATTCTTCAATATAAATATCTGAAAAATTACTAATATCACTTTTCTTCATGTAATCTTCTAGGTTAGCTATAATATCCATTTTATTCATACTATGTACTTCTTCTGGGTAAGCCGAAAACAAGTTAGGTAACTCACTAGCTCCTGCATTCTGGTAGGTGGCATCAATTATCTTTTTCTCTAATTCATCAATGCTCCCTTGATTAAATGCTTCAACAATAATCCCCTTAATTATTCCTTCTGTTTCATTAAATTCTGTAACAAGCTTATCAAAAGCTATTTTTTGCGCCCCATCATAGTGATGCCATATTTCAATGCATACTACTTTTTGGTTCTTATTGAAACAAGCTACAAATGTTATTATGCTTGCTACACTTAAGGCCAAAATTTTCCCCAATTTCCCCTTCAATAATTACACCTCATTTCTTAATATTCTCTTATCTTAATCATAGGTTTATTGACTGACTTTGTCAATCATAATATACGCTTTCTTGTGCTATGTAGATTGATTTCTCTTGATTTATTAGTTTAATTAAGTTAATATGTAAACACGTTGGGGGATTACTTACAATCCTATATAATATTATATTTGGAGGTCAAAATGAATAATGAAAAAATAGCAATTATGGTAGATTCTTGCGTTGATGTTCCACCTAGCCTAGTCAAGCAGTATAAGATGTATGTCATTCCCCTTAGGATTATCTATAAGGATAGGGAATATATTGATGGCGTTGATATTACTGCTGAAGAAGTTTATTCTAGACTAGAAACTGAAATCCCAAGCACTTCACTACCTTCCGCTAGTGATATTGATGGTGTTTTTTCCAAAATAAAGAAGGATGGATATGAAAAGGTCTTAGTCTTTTGCTTATCTAGCGGCCTTAGCGGGACATATAATGCCATAAGGATGCAAGCAGATGAGTTTAAAGGATTAGAAATCGTAGTTATTGATACTAAAAACATCGCCATAGCAGCTGGACTTAATGCCATTAATGCTGCCCAGCATCTTGATGAAGGCATGGACTGGGATACTCTTGTTAAGAGTTCTCTTAACAATCTTGCTAATTCCAAGGTTTTCTTTTGCGTATCTACCCTGGAATATCTACAAAAAGGTGGGAGAATAGGGTTGGTTTCCTCAATTATCGGCTCTTCATTAAGTTTAAAGCCTATAATATCTTGTAACGAAGATGGGGTTTACTATACGGTTGCGAAAGTGATGGGTAGGAAGCGTTCTATCAAAAGAATGATAGAACTAGCTCTTGAGTTTGCTAAGGACTCAGATAAATATAATGTAAGTATTGTTCATGGTGGCGCTGAAGATGAGGCAAATAATATTAAAGAAATGATTATGCCTTTGCTTCCAAATTTCAATATTTTCACCGATGGGCAAGTAAGCCCTGTTTTAGGTGTTCATACTGGCCCTGGCACTGTCGGGATTGCCATCCAGAAACTATAGAAGGTGTCTGGTATGTCCTTTCTGAGACACACAACTCAGGTTGAAAAGTCTCAGAAAGGACATACCAGACACAGTATTTTATATACAAGCCTCTTTTAACTTATCTAGGCCTGTTCTGTTTATAAAGTCTCCGAGTTTTTCTCCTGGCTGAGCCTGGTCTTGATAGTAGGTAAATAGCTTGTCTATTACTACTAAAGCCTCGTCTTCTGTTAAGTCTCTAGCGACGATGTCTGCTATTCTAGGGTGATAACCAGATGAACCCCCTGCTGTTACCATGAGAAGCCCATTGACATCTGCTATAACTCCAACATCCTTACTATATACCCCCCCACATGCATTTCTACATCCTGCTACAGCTATTTTTGACCTGCATGGCATCTCCATCTGAAAGTATTTATTATAAAGCTTCATAGATATACCAATAGTATTATATTTCATTCTTTTACAAAACCCTGCTGGACACATTTCTACATTTTTAATGGAGTTTTGTGATACTACAGCTGGCTCCATATCTAACTCTTCCCATATCTTTGGTAGATCCTCTTCCTCTAGATTAGTTATTAGGATTCTTTGTCCTGATGTTATTTTAAGTACGCCATTGTACTTTTTAGTAACCTTGGCAATTGTCCCTAATTGATCTGGAAGTATAAATCCTCCTATAATATTAGGTGTTATTGCGTATTTCCTTTTACCATCTTTAACCCTTTGTAAATTTCCATAATGTTTTCCCATAATCTCCTCCTTAATCAAAGATATATTATGACTTAATTATAGGTTACTGTAGTGTATTGTCAAGTCTTGTAATTATAATGGTTTCTTATTTTACAGCTTCTTCTATATACTTAGGGTTGACAGCATCTTCAAATATTTGTAGTTCTGGCTCTTTAGCTAAACTTTTTTGCTTATATAAAAAGTCTGCTATATCTTTTAAAGAGTTTGGCAAGCTGCCCTTATTTTCACTTGTACCAAAGTATCCGTCATCTAACTGTTCTTTAGCATCTAGCCATATGGAGCCGGAGCTTTGGGATATAGCTTCTTCCTTGCTAATACTAAGCTCATTAGCAATAGATTCAACTGCCTGGTTATGGTCTTCCTTATATAGTTTTACCGCCCTATCTACTGCCTTTATATATCCTGTTACTATTTCAGGCTGATTATTTGCAAACTCAGTCCTTACAATTTCTATGTTAGAAGTTACAATACCTTGCTCTGCTAACTCCTTACTTGTTAGTATGACCTCCCCATCCTCTAAAAGACTTGAAAGGGTTGGCTC
>CAYUEJ010000070.1:7440-7649 GCA_964442565.1 uncultured Candidatus Epulonipiscium sp. | reverse complement strand
GGATGAGATGGGAATTAAGAGGGAAGACCTTAAACTAAGGGTGGGAATATTTGGGGCGGAGCCATGGTCAGAGCCAATGAGGCTAGAAATAGAGCAAAGGCTTAACATTAAAGCCATGGACATATACGGCCTTAGTGAAATGACAGGCCCAGGGGTATCTTTTGATTGTATGGTCCATAATGGTCTTCATATTAACGAGGATCACTATT
>CAYUEJ010000070.1:839-7430 GCA_964442565.1 uncultured Candidatus Epulonipiscium sp. | reverse complement strand
ATCAATAGAAAGAGATACACTACAATCTCTACCATACGGAATGGAAGGAGAACTAACATTTACAACAATCCAAAAAGAAGGAATACCGCTTTTAAGATATAGAACAGGCGACCTAACGGTACTGCATGATGGAAAATGTGACTGTGGAAGAACCCTAGTTAGAATGGAAAAATGTTTAGGCAGGACTGATGATATGATTATCATTAGAGGTGTTAATATATTCCCAACCCAAATTGAAAGTGTACTCTTAGAAATGGGACTTACAGCACCCCACTACCTACTATTTGTAGATAATGTAAACAATTTAAATACACTTGAGGTATGGGTGGAAGTTGATGAATCATTTTTCTCAGATCAAATCAAAAAACTGCAGACATTAACTAGGAAAATTAAGCACAATATTGAAAGTACATTAGGTATTAGCGTAAATTTAAAGCTTGTTGAGCCAAAAACTATAGAACGAAGTGAAGGTAAGGCAAAAAGGGTTATAGATAGAAGATGTCAATAAAAATATGGAGGCGAGAGTATGGCAGTTAAGCAAATATCAGTATTTCTTGAAAACTCACCATCTAGGGTTGCAGAGGTTACAAAAATATTAGCAAATGCTAGCGTTGATATTAGCGCCTTGGTGCTATCAGATACACTAGATTTTGGGGTTTTAAGACTTATAGTTAATGATAATGAAAAAGCATATAAAACCCTAAAAGAAAATAGCTTCATAGTGAGGCTATCGGATGTAATAGTAGTACCAATTGCCCATGATACGGGAAGCCTTTCTAAGGTATTAGAAGTGCTTGCAAATGCTAATATAAGTATTGAGTATATGTACGCATTTTTAGGGAAAAACCATGGAGAAGCCTTTGCTGTATTTAAAATAGAAGATGTAGACGGGGCTAAAGCTATACTGGATAAAAGTGGTATTAGTAGAATGTGCGAAAGTGAATTGTGAGTAGGTGGTAAAATGAAGGAGTTTAATAAAAGGCAGCAAGAGGTAATTAGTGAGCTAGATAAAAACATAGTCGTACTAGCCTCAGCAGGGACAGGGAAAACAGGAACACTAGCAAGGCGTGTTGCTAATATTATAGAAAGTAAAAAAGCTAATGCATATGAAATATTATGCATTAGCTTTACTAATAAAGCATGTAAAGAAATGAAAGATAGAATAGAAGATATGGTAGGACCAGAAAGTAAGGATGTTACGGTTAAGACATTTCATAGCTGGTGCTTTGATATTATAAAAAGACAAGGGAAAAAACAAACAGATTTATTTATGGACTTTATTGTTTATGATGAAGAGGATTGTAAACACGTAATTACAGAGCTAGTCAAACAAATACCAGAATTTCAAAATAGGGTATTTACAGAAACATTATTACAAAGATTTATTAATTTACTTAAAGAAGAACTAGCTAATTTTAAAGTAAAAGGACAAGAAGATGTAAAACTAGAAGATGTTATAAGAAATCTTTTTACCAACAAAAAAGTAAAGATTGATGAAATAGCTACAAGTAATCCAAAAAGCAAATCAAAAGAAGACCAGATACTTATAAAAAGAACCCTTAGAACAAAAGGGGAAATATTAGTCAAAAAATATAATATGATTTTAAAAGAAAATAGGGGAGTAGACTTTAATGATCTAATACTTAATACCTTAAATATATTTGAAGATAAAGAAGTAGTTAAAAGTCTTAGGGACACCTATAAATATATCAACATAGATGAGGTCCAGGATACAAATAATGTGGAATACTTTATTATAGAAAAGATTTTTGGGGATAATAAAATACTTCTTTGTGGTGACATCTTCCAGACTATTTACGAATGGAGAGGTTCAGCGCCGGAAGATATACTAAATCACTTTAAGAAAAACTATAATCCTAGGGAGATTATATTTAATACAAACTATAGGGCAACAAGAAGTCTAGTTAACCTATCAACAGAGTATTTACACAGGGCCTTCCCTGACAAATCAAAGGAACTCAATCTAAAAGATTTAGAAATAGCATCTACATCTAGGGGGAATAATGTTGTTGTTAAACAAACCTATGGCATAGATGAGGAAGCTGCTTATATTTACAAGGAGATTAAAAAAAGTAGCTCACTAGATAATATATGCGTTTTATCTAGGATGAACTCATATAATAAAGAACTTAGTAAGGCTATGAAAGGCTTACAAGAGCCAGGGGATAAATTTGAATTTGTCCTAGTGGACGAATTTCAGTTTTTTAGAAGAAAAGAAATAAAAGATGTTATTGCTCTTATGAAATTAATTGCAAATCCCAATGATGCAATAAGTCTAAAAAGGATTTTAAATAATTTTTCACTAGGTATAGGGAAGGTTACACTAGATAAAATTGAATCAGAAGAGTATAGAGAGCTTGGTATTAAGCTAACCGACTTTATAAACTGGGATACAAGACAGTCTGGTGAACCCTTTAGGGAGCTACTTACAGCCTTAAAGAAAAATAATATTGTAGTATATGATGTTGAGACTACAGGGGTAGATACTAGTGAGGATCAGATTATTCAAATAGCAGCAATGAAGATAGATAAAGATGGGAAAGAGATAGAAAGATTTGAAAGACTACTTAAAAATGATAAAAGCGTTGGAAGCTCAAGTAACATACATAATTTTTCAGATGAATACCTAGCTAAACACGGGGAAGATAGGGTAAAGGTATTAGAAGAATTTACTTGGTTTGCTAAGGGTAGTGTTATTGTAGGCCACAACGTGTCTTTTGATATTGGCATTTTAGAATCAGAGCTTAAAAGAAATAAGCTTGAGAGTCTAGAATTCAAGACATCTTATGATACATTAGATATTTATAGAAGGTTTTATCCCAATGAGGATAATCATAAACTTGACTATTTAAGTGAAAGATTCAAGACAAATCATAAGCCAACCCACGATGCTATGGATGATATCTTGGCAACATCAGAACTGCTACTGATGGCTATCAAGGATAGAATAATCCCCACATCATTAGACCGGATGAGGCAAATTGAAAAGCATTTATGGGCTTTTGAAGATATTAGTAAGCAGCTAGAGATTCTGTTTGATCAATCACAAAATATGAGGTCAGCAGAGCTTGTCAAGGCTATAGTTATTAATTTTAAAATGAAGGGTATCTATAGTGAAGATAGGATTGAAAATCTAAGGAAGTTTTACTTTCTAATAGATGAGATGGATAACAAACAAAAGGATAATAAAGAGGCTTTGTTAGAGGTGCTAAAAGTAACAGGTCTATCCAATGGTGAAATAGAGCTTTTAATGCTAAAGGGAAGAAACAAAGTTAGTATACCGATTATAACTGTTCATCAGGCTAAAGGTTTAGAATTTGATACGGTGTTCTTGGCAGGAATACATCAAAATGGATTTCCAACATTTTGGGCAATAAAATCTAATGATATAGAAGAAGAAAAACGTACATTTTATGTTGCAATTACAAGGGCTAAAAAGAAATTGTATATTAGCTATTCCAGTATTGGGAATTATGGAAAACCAAATAACAAAAGTCAGTTTTTTAATCTACTACCAACAGATTATCTTGAAATAGGATGAAATTATACTCAGAATATAGTAAAGATACTAGATATGAGATATAATTAAAAGCGATAGTGCTTATAAAATCAAAAATATTCGGGGGGATTTTATGGACTTAGGGGATAGGGGAAAAAGTTTATTGGGGGCCCAAAGGGAAATTGTAAAAGAGTACGAAGAACTGTTAAGGCAGATAAGCGAAGATGACTCTATTAATGAGAACATCAAGTTAAGGAGCGAGCTTGATAAGTTAAAAGAGGAATTAAAGCAGTATGAAAAAAAGACCCAAAAATTGGCTAAAGAAAATCTCAGTATAACTATTGCCTTGAAAGAGCAGATGTATAATGAGCGAAATAATATTTTAAGGATATCCCTAAAGAAAATTGAAATTTACTTTAAAAGTGAAGAGAAAGCTGGAGTCAATAAGCTGCTATACCTTGAAAATTCGGCAAGGGATAGGATAAGGGGAATAAACAAGGCACTTACAGAGGAGTTAGGGGATTACAAGGATGAACTAGGCCAGGCAATTTATGCACTGGAGAAAGATTTAGAAGAGAAGGTAAAGATTCAAAGAGAAAAGATAGGAGAATCCTATCAAAAGTCCCTAGAAGAGATAAAACTCGAGTATGATAATGAGCAAAAAGAGATAAGTGATGAGCAATTAGCTAAAAAGCAAAAACATAATAATGTGGAAGTTAATATTGGCCTTAATTGGATTAATAAGATAGGAGTAATCTTATTGCTATTTGGGGTTGCTACAGCTATGAAGTATACCTACTCAGCATGGTTTAATGACTATATGAAAGCTATATCAGGTTTTTTGCTGGGTGGGGCTATGTTAGGAGCTGGGGAGTGGTTTAATAAAAAAGAAAGGAATCTCTTTGCTTTAGGCCTATGTGGCGGTGGAATAGGTGTTTTATACCTAGCAGTATTTAGCAGTTATTTCTTCTTTAATATATTAAACCTACCAGTTAGTATGATAATTTCAATCCTAATTACATTAGGTGCCCTAACCTTATCACAAAGGTACAACTCAAGGACCATAGCAGGTATATCCTTATTTGGAGGATATTTACCGTTTTTTAGTTATGGCCTAATGATGGGGCTTGAGGGCACAGAGATATATGTTGCAATGGGCTACTTAATAATATTAAACCTTCTAATGCTAATGATTGCACTAGAGCGAAGATGGATTTTTATAAATTATTTAAGCTTTATTTTAAATATGCCATGTTTAATCTTATTAGTATACCTATCCGATAGTGCTATTATGGCTATTATTTATGGAGTTTTAACATTTATAATGTACCTAGGTATAACCTTAGCCTACCCTATTCGTGAAAATATTAAACTGAGGATAGGGGATATAATTCTACTAGGCATTAATACAGTTATAAACTGTTTAATTATGTATGCATTATTCGAGATTAATGGATTTAATGATTATATGGGCTTACTAGCACTAGTTTATGCAGTAGGATATTTTATTCTAAGTAGAATTATAAGTGGCAGATATTCCCAGGAAAAACATGTAGAGGCACTGTTTAGTATAACAGCACTGACCTTCAGTATTCTTATGGTACCCTTCCAATTTGGCGTGAAGTGGGTTGCAATGGGATGGCTAATTGAAGCGATATTAATCCTAGTATTTGCAAAGAAACGCCATGTTGATAAAATTGAACTAGGTGGGTGGGTTATACTTATCTTATGTACCTTAGGATTCACTATAGATGATATTAGTATGGGGTGGGATATTGAATATTTTGCCCTAAGATATACACTACTAACATTTGGGCTTGTATATGTATTTAGTCTATATATTCCGCAATACAATAAAAATAAATATATAAATATATTTAAGTACGGAGTTATTTTAAACAGCTGGGTTTATATATTAAGAATCTTTGCAAGAGGTTATAATCTATATATTGCGGATAAAATGCCACTAGGATATATAGACTTCTATAGAATAATAATTATGGCAATTCTAACTATAATATTTGCCTACACAGTAGTGAAAATAAGAATTATAAGGGATAAGGGTGTAATTGCTATTTCAACCATCCTGCTAATACTTTCTAATATTACATGTCTTATGCTTAACTTTGATGGGCCAAGTTATGGGCTCACACCTACTGCTAGATGGATAGGAATTACCGTGCTTCTTATATATAATGTATTAGTGTTTTTTAGTGTAAAAGATATAGTGATAGGACTAATTAAGAAAAAAGGTATAAGCATTGAGTATTACCCTTTAGTTATGGCTATTTATCTTTTGGGGGTAATTACATCATTTATAACTATGCAGCTTAGTTTGCAAAATGCAAACCTGATTATTAGCATTATACTTGTTATATCAGCAATGATATGTATTATCTTTGGATTCAAGAAGAATTACTTATTAATACGAAGGTTTGGACTTGGCTTATCAATATTTGCTACGGGTAAACTATTTATATTTGATCTTGCTAATTTAGCGGGCTATGGTAGGATTATAGCTTATTTTAGTTTTGGACTTGTTTTAATAGCTATATCATATATTTACCAAAAGCTGAATACTAGCTTAAAAAAGGAGGATTCTAGTGAGAAGATTTCCTAAGATACTAGGGTTGCTAGTTATGGCTATATTTTATTTGTGCATTAGTGTCCTTGCAGATGACATGGACGGGTGGAAGTATTCGAAAGAAGTAGTTTATGGTAATAGTGACGAAGTTAAGGCCATCTATCTAGATGAAGAAGTCTATTCCCATGCCAACAAGGATCTATCAGATATAAGGCTTATTAATAAAAAAGATGAATTTATACCTTACTATATTTATAATAGCTTTTTAAGTAGAAGCACTAAGGAGCAGGAGGTATACCTAGCTACGGAAATACTTTCTTTTATGAAGAATAATGATTATTATGTAGATTACCAGATAAATTCTAAAATAGCTAATACGGATATTATAGCCAATCTATTAATGTTAGATATAGCAGAGGATAATTTTTATAAAGAAATTAAAGTGCTTGGTAGCTATGATAATAAGAACTGGGAAAACATTATGACG
>CAYUEJ010000070.1:0-821 GCA_964442565.1 uncultured Candidatus Epulonipiscium sp. | reverse complement strand
CACTAGGCGATGATTATAAATACCTTTACTATAGGATGATTTCCCTTAGTGATACATCAGGTATTCCAATTAATGGTGTGAAGCTTGTATATGATCATGTAGAATCAAGCTACGAAATTTATAATAGGTCTAAGACTATAGGCTATGAACTGGAAATAGACAAGGAAGCAAAAGAAACAAATGTGAAAATTCCTAATAAAGAGGGACTTAGAATTAGCAATATAAAGATTAAAAGCAAAGATGAATTTAATAGAGATTATAAGGTTTATGCTTCTAATGAAGAGTGGCAAAAAGAGTGGCAAATAGCACAGGGTAAGATTTATAAATTTAAACTGGAAGAGTTTCAGGCCCAGGATTTAAATATTACCTTGCAAGAAACTATGGAGGAATATATCTCACCTGAGTATCTGCAAATAGTTATTAGTGATAATGATAATAACCCCATAAATATCGATGAAATAGAAGTAGAATATCATGTAGATAAGATTGTATTTAAGACAAAGGATGCCGATGGTATCAGGTTGCTTTTTGGAAATGAGCTGGCCGGGAAGCCAAGCTATGATATTAGCTCATATATCATGGAGATAGAAAAATCAAAACAAGAAATAGGAGATTTGTTGCAACTAGAAAATCGGGGGAGCATAGCAATACCTAAGACAAATATAGATTTTAAATTAGTATTAAATATTTCCATAGTTATGATTTCAGGTTTATTAGTGGCGATTATTATAAAAAAACGATAAAGGATAAGAAAAGGAAGGGGATTTATAAATGTTAATAAATAAAGATTTAATTATTATGGACTTACCAGCAAGTACTAA
>CAYUEJ010000069.1:0-7686 GCA_964442565.1 uncultured Candidatus Epulonipiscium sp. | reverse complement strand
AGATGTGGTTAAAATCTATGATAGAATATGGACAGAGGTAAAGGCAACCAGATAGTATTATAAAATCCCTGTGTAGCTAAGCTATACAGGGATTTTTGGAATTCTGATAAGAATGCTCGTCCCAAAACCTAATTCACTTTGAATTTCAATACCGTATGAATCACCATAAAGAAGTTTTAGTCTTTCATCTACATTGTGAATACCTATACCAGTTACATGAAAATTCTTTTTCATAGTGGGACTGTCTGTTTGGTTTTGTGGCATGCCCAATCCATTATCCATAACCTCAATGATTAAATCATTTTCTTTAGAACGCACAAAGATGCTAATGATTCCTGTTTGAGTATTGCTAAAAGCATGAAAAAAAGCATTCTCTACAAAAGGCTGGATAGTTAATTTAGGTATTTTAATATTTAGAAATTCTTCAGGAATATTAAAATTCACTTTAATGCGTTCGCCATATCGCATTTGGTTGATATATACATAGTGATTAAGATTTTCAATTTCTTGCTCTAACAGGATAATTTCATCTAGGGTACCTATTGTATTTTGTAAAATTGAAATCAGGCTATGGATGGTGTTTTCAACTTGATCAACCTTATGTTCTTTAGCTAAATATTTAATAGAACTCAAAGTGTTGTATAAAAAATGTGGATGAATTTGCATTTGCAGAGCATTAAGCTCAGCCTTACGCCGTTGTTCTTGTTCCAAAACTAAATTTTTCATGTGTAGATCCATAGCCTGTATCATATCATTATAAGTTCTAGATAGCATTCTTGTTTCATAGCTGCCAGTTACAGCAATCTGCTGTTTGCTTAGATTTTGGCCTGTTAAGCTTGACATAACATCTACTACATTAATTAATGGTTTAGTTATTTTGCGGGAAATGAAATACACGGTTATAATTGTTATACAAATTACAATAACAAGGATAGCAAATATAAAGTATTTAAGTTGGTAAAATTCATTAAATGCAATAGATTTGTCTATTTCTTGTATAATGTAGGCATCATAAAATGGGACATACTGCGTGAGTAAGGTGTAACGCTTGCCATCTTTAATAATCTGAGTGGATATATCTTGGCTACCATTAAGGGTTTTGGCATAGTATAGTAGGTCTGAATCTATATTACCGATAGCCTGACGATTACTACTAGACCATATTGAGCCATTGGAAGAAATGATAGAAATAGATATTCCAGGGCTAATGTAATGTTGATACATTTGATTAATAATAGCCTCATCAATAATAACGAGAATATATCCGTACATATCATGTGTTATGGTATCCACAAGGGGTTTAGTAGCAAAAATACTATTTTTATAAGGGAACCTTTTTTTAAGACCAAAAGTTGTAGTGTTATGGTAAAGTATTTTGTTTGGAATACTATAACTGATAGTCATATAATTCTCAATAACATTATCCATATCTTTATCCCAACTCAAACTATTACTTGTGTAATATAATGAATTAGTTCCACTAATGCGAATATGTGAGCCTTTAGGTGTTAAGTTAGGTTTGATTGTATCAAGATATTTTCCTAGATCAGTTACCAGTTCAAAGTGCTTAAGAGGACTCGTAACTGGCGATGTGAGGAAATTTTTAAAGGCTTGACTAAAAGTGATTTTTGACATAGTGGAAACTACTTCTGTATTATAGTCTAAAAGATTAGTTTCGATATATTTCATATTTATTGAAGACGAGTTAATAACCTGCCTTAATAAAAGCTTATCAGCAATCATAATCGATGAAGTTGCTATAATGAGTGAGACAGCTATAATTAGAGAAATACTTAATATTGAAAGTTTGGAAAATATGCTATCATACTTATTCATTGTTTTAAAACCTTTCTCCTATATGTTGTAGGTGTAACATTTGTATACTTTTTAAAAACCTTAGAGAAATAATTGTGCTCAGAAAAACCAACCATTTCACTAACTTGTGCAATTGGTATTGTTTTATCTTGCAATAGAGACTTAGCTTTTTCGATTCTTACCCTACTTATATAGGTACTAAGGTTTTCGTTAGTATGGGTCTTAAAGTAAGACGATACATAATGATAATTAATATGAAGTTCATTTGATATATCGGTGAGAGATATATCGTTGCTATAATTTTCATCAACGTACCGTTTAATCTGATTGATTACAATAGAATTTCTTTGTTCGGTTTGTAAATTTACTAAAGCTGATATCTTATCAAGAATATCAAATACTATTTCTTCGAGGATTTGGGAAGAAAAAGCTAGGTCAATACTCTTGAATAATCTAATTTTTGATTTATCAATATCTGAAATATCAAATCCTAATGAATCGCAGATGTTTAATGTGTCATATATAATATTTTGACAAAAACGTTTCAATGCATAATCGCCTAGTGATAAGCTGCTTTTTATATTGCTAAAATAAATTGTTAGCATATTATAAGCAGATTCAAAATCTAAATTCTTTATATGGAACGTAAATAAATCAAGATTAAAACTTGGTAACTCTTTGGTTTTAGATAAACTATTACTAGTAATGCAATGGCTATCAGGAAAATAAAATGTTTTAGGTAAGAGATTGTTTTGTTGCGTATATACTTCTAGAATATCTTCAATGCCCATAAATTGATGGCTAGCGATAAAAACAGCATGTAAAGAAGACTTTTTTAAGTTATGTGTAAACTGATCAATATCTTTATCTATAGAGTAATCATCGTCAAAATTAATAATAAGAATATATTTATTATCTAAAAAGATATTACTGTATATATAAGGGGCAAAATAGTGTTGAGATAAGTTATAGACATTACTTTTGAACGTTTTCTTTGAAACATTATTTGTATTATCAATAAATCCTAAATTACATGAGATCATAATAAAACGTTGATGTACAAAATGATTTTTGAGTGTATTAATATTAGGACTTCCTGTTAATAGTTGATCATTCATAAGTGTTAGTAAAATATCATTTATATCAACAGAGTTTTCGTATCGTGGAGTCTCGTCTCTATTCCAAGTTGTTTGGGTGCGCACTTTTTTAAGAATTTCTAACAATTCAAATGAAGTTAATTTTGCCTTTAGAAGATAGTCGCAGACGCCATGTTTAAAAGCTTCTTTTACATAATCAAATTCACTGAAACTACTTAAAACTATTATTTTAATATCAGGATATAGTTTGTGTGCAATTTTAGAGAACTCTACACCATCCATTATTGGCATAACAACGTCTGTAATAATTATATGCGGTTTTGCTTTATCTATCATTTGTAATGCCTGTTCGCCATTGGTGGCTTCGCCCACAATACAGAATCCTTCCTCTTCCCAGTTGCAAAGATGTTTCAATCCATGCCTAAGTATATTTTCATCATCTATTATTAAAATCTTACATAAGTGTTGCATTTGATTATAACCCCCTTGTGCTAAAATTATAACATATTATAAGCAATAGTAAATAAAATGGCTAAAAAGTATCATTTTCTTAAGAAATTACTAAAACATAGAATATTCTTTTGTAAACACCTAAAAGGTGCCAATAATGGCTAATATATTATCATAAATATAGAAAAAGTTGTGGTAATGTTAACTTATGAGCAGGGGGTTTTGATTAATTATCAAACAAGATGCCTAAAATATTGAGATTATGAATATCTAAATGTGAAAAGTAGGACTTTGAAAGGTGGTAGGCATGAGAGTGGCTAAAAAGAGTAGTATTAAGTTTAGTAAACTTAAAAGTTCAGCAATGAGTAATCTTAGGATTAATACTAAATTAATGGTGGTTTTGATTGTTTTAAGTATTTTGCCGTTGAGTATAATTGGATTTTCAACTTATTTTCAAGCTAAACATGCGATTAGTTATGAGGTTGGTAATTTTTCAGGGGAATTAATAAAGCAAATAGGTGAGAATATTAATTTGAAATTATTAGCCATCGAGGATTCTGCTACATTGGTGTTCAGTAATAAAGAAATACAACGATTCCTTTCTAAAAGTAAATATGAAGATCAATTTGAAAAGCTAAAAGAAGAGTCACAAATAGAAGATATTTTAAGAGGGGTACATATTGCAAACTCTGATATATCTGGAATAACGGTACATAAAGATGGGGAATTAAAATTTTCCATGGGAGATATAAGTGAGGTCTTTGTAGAGTTATTTAAGGAGCGGGGACTATATCAAGAAATAATTAAATCTGAAAAAGGTTATATGTGGATTGCAGATTTAGATCCTGAATACAAACAATTATATTTAGCTCATAGTATAAGAAGTGTTGCTTCTACGAAAATAATAGGAGTTGTAGTAATGGCAATAAATACTGAGGTGTTTTCCAATATTTTTAATACACTCACTTTGTCAGAGGAAACAAATTTGTTATTAATGAATGAGTTAGGGGAGATATTTTGGGGTTCATCACAAGAGAGTATAGGTACTTATGTAAAAGATAAGTATTCTAGTACTAATGATGATGAAAAAGAGTCAGGAGTATTTTCTTTAGACAATAATATTGTTTCGTATGCAAGGGTAGATAATCGTTGGAATGTGATTTTAGAAGTACCTGAGAGGATATTAATGCAAAGAATGGATGTAGTACGAAAAACTTCACTGGGTTATGGAATTCTATGTGCGATATGTACTATTTTAATTAGTGTAATTATCTCACGAAGTATTGCGTCCCCAATACAAAAATTAATGAAACTAATGAAAAGAGCAGAAAGGGGGGATTTGACAGTTTATTCTACCATAGATAATATGAGTGAAATAGGACAATTATCAATTAGTTTTAACAAGATGGTTAATAATATTAAGCAATTGATTAATGATAGCAAAATTATGGGTGAAAGTGTTATGTTAGATACTGCGCTTACGTCTGAATTAATTCAAAAGAATTCAATTATTAGCAACGAGATAAGCGTGGCTATAGAAGCAATAGCGAATGGAACTAATGAGCAAGCAAAGATGTTGAGGGCACAATGGAGATTATGCGGAGTTTATCAGAAGGAATTCAAGAAGTTTCACATAGTATAGAAACTATTAGAGGGGTAGTTGTGGATTCAGAGGAAATAGGAGAGGAAGTTATAAAAGTTATGGATGAACTAAATAAAAAAACAAGTGAATCTGTAAATATATCAAGCTTTATTCAAACAACCATCAATTCATTATATGATAATACAAAAGAAATATCTAATATTGTTAGGATTATCGAAAATATAAGTTCTCAAACTAACTTGCTTTCTCTTAATGCTAGTATAGAGGCAGCTAGAGCGGGAGACGCGGGAAAAGGGTTTGTGGTAGTTGCTACAGAAGTACGTAAGTTAGCGGAACAGTCTAAGGATGCTACTAAGTCAATAGAAAAGATTATTTTGTCTATACAAAATGATACGCATGAAGCAGTGAAATTTGTTGAACAAGGAAATGTTATTTATAAAGAACAAGAAGAATCGGTTATAAGGACTAATGATGCATTTGAGGACATTTCAACTTCATTAAGGAGTATTGCAAGACAAATGGAGGTTGTAGATCAAGGGATCAAGGGAATCAACCAATATAGGGAGCAAGCAATAGATGCGGTGTCAAATATAGCAGCCATTGCGGAGGAGTCATCAGCGAGTACTCAGGAAATAATGGCCGCAAGTCAAGAGCAGGCTACATCGACGGGTAGGGTCTCACGAGTTGCTAAAAACCTAAAGGATGAAGTTGAAAAACTAAATAAATCTATGGAAAGATTTGAATTATAGAGCGGAATAAAAAATTATCATTTTCTAAAAAAAGTACTAGGAAACATAAAGGTGTTTGAGAATACTAAAAAAATATCAATAACTACCAAGAATTTATCATAAATATGTAAGAGTTTGTGGTAAAGTTAACTTATCGGCAAGCGGGCCGCTTGCGAATGAGGCTATATGCCTAATATAATGAGCAGGAAGGGGTTTTAATATGAAGAAGTTTTTTTCAATGATTTTAGCAGGTGTAATGACATTGGGTCTTGTGGGATGTGGAGCAAAAGGTGGAGGTGTTAAAGTCGAAGAAACAAAGGGAGCTAAAGTGGGCCAAGATAATGAAAGTGATACAGGTTCTTCAGATGAGCTGACATTAACGGCGTGGTGCTGGGATCCATCTTTTAATGGGGCGGCATTGCAAAAAGCGGAGGAGATTTATAAAAGAGATAATCCGAATGTGAAACTAGAAGTGGTTGATATGGGTAAAATAGATTTGGAGCAGAAACTTAATACAAACCTTGCTTCTGGGGTGACTAAAGGGTTACCAGATATTATTTTAGTAAATGACTCCAATATACAGAAGTTTATAAAATCATATCCAGGGGCATTTGCAGATTTTACAGGGAAATTAGACCTAAGTCAGTTTTCGCAATATAAAACAGACATATTGACAGTTGACGATAAGGTATATGGTGTCCCCTTTGATATTGGTGTAACAGGTATGTTTTATAGAAGAGATTACTTAGAAGAGGCTGGTTTTACGCCTGAAGATCTTAATGATATTACATGGGATGAATATATAGAAATAGGTAAACAAGTCAAAGAAAAAACAGGGGTTCATATGATGACTGTAAACCCAAATGAAGAAGCTTTGATATCAGTTATACTTCAATCAGCAGGATCATGGTATATCACAGAAGATAACAAGGGGAACTTTGTAGATAATCCAGTTATGACAGAAACAATGAGGATTTATAAAGAGTTTGTGGATTCGGGTATATCTAAGCCGGTAACAGGTTGGAGTGAATTTGTAGGAAGTTTTAATGCAGGAGAAGTGGCGACAGTTGTATCAGGTGTATGGCAAGTTGCAAGCATTATGGATGAACCTTCACAAAGTGGAAAATGGGGTGTGGCTCCTACGCCAAGACTTGACATCGAAGGTGGTACAAATGCCTCGAATGAAGGTGGTTCCAGTTGGTTTGTAATGGACTCATCTGAAAATAAAGATGTGGCAATTGACTTTTTAGCTAAGACGCTTGGTGGAAGTAGTGAGTTGTATGAAGCGTTTTTAGAAGAGAATGGTGGTGTGGGATCATATATACCAGCTTTTAGTAGCTCAGCATATGCTAAAGAAGATGAATTCTTTGGTGGTCAAAAAATCTATGAGGATTTTGCAAATTGGTCTACTAAGGTTCCGGGGATTACACTGGGTATGTATACTCAAGAATCAAAAGATGCTTTGAAAAATGAGCTTCCAAGTATTATGCAAGGGGCAGATATTAGTGAAGCTTTAGAAAAGGCTCAAATGGTATTTGAACAGCTAGTTCAATAATAGAACATAGAGAGGTTATTAGATGAATACAGGTATTTCATTTAGTAATCTCTTTTATCTTAACAAGCTTTAAGGAGGGTTTGATTTGAAAGGTCAAAAAAGTTATTCGTTACAAAGATTAAATAATATAAACGGATGGATGTTTATAACGATTCCCGCTATATTAATTTTGTTATTTAGTTTTTACCCGATGGTTCAGTCGTTATATCTTTCTACACAAACAGGGGTGGGAATTGTGTATGAATATAATGGGTTGGGGAATTATAAGCGTTTATTTTCAGACCCCATGTTTATTGATGCTATAAAAAACACACTTATTTATCTAGTGGTGCAGGTGCCTGTTATGTTGTTTTTGGGGCTCGCTTTAGCAAGTATGTTAAATATACCAACTATAAAATATAGAGGTTTTTTTAGGACGGCAATTTTCCTACCATGTGT
>CAYUEJ010000068.1:0-7762 GCA_964442565.1 uncultured Candidatus Epulonipiscium sp. | reverse complement strand
TAAAGATTTCGTAGAGGAAGAATATTGGTCAATAACGGCAGATATGAAAAGTGGGCCTAAAGCTAAACCATTTGAGGCTAAATTTTACGGGACTACAGAGGGCAAGCTTGAGATTGCAAATGAAAAAGAAGCGACAGGTATAGTAGAATCTCTTGAGAAAAATAAATACCAAGTAACTCAGGTGAAGATAGGCAGTCGTACTAGAAACACCCTATTACCATTTATAACAAGTACGCTACAGCAAGAAGCATCAAAACACCTTGGATTTACTACCCTTAAAACAATGAAGATAGCACAGGAGTTATATGAAGGTGTTAAGATTAATAAAAAAGAAGTTGGGTTAATTACATATCTTAGAACTGACTCGACACGTATATCAGAACAGGCAAAGGGGGAACTAAAGGATTATATAAATGATAATTTTGGTGAGGATTATTATATTAAAGCCTTCTTAAGCAGGGATCAGCATAGATTATACAAATTAATTTGGGAACGTTTTGTAGCAAGTAGTATGACCCCAGCTAAATATGAAACCTATTCAATCAAAATTAAAAATGGGGATTATATTTTCAATGCAAATAGTTCCATTGTAGTATTTGACGGATTTTTAGCAGTTTATAATGTAGATAAAGAGAAAACTAAGCAAGCCCATACAGTTCAGGTTGAAGAAGGGCAGATATTAGAGTCATCAAATTTAAAGCCTAATCAGCATTTTACTCAACCACCAGCAAGATACACAGAAGCATCCCTTGTTAAAACCTTAGAAGAAAATGGTGTAGGCAGGCCAAGTACATATGCGCCTACTATTTCAACACTTTTCACTAGGGGTTATGCTGCTCGGGAAAAACGTATATTATACACAACCGAATTAGGTGAGATTATTAATGATATTATGGTTGGGTATTTTAAAGATATAGTTGACGTTGAGTTTACAGCTAATTTGGAAGAAACATTGGATGGTGTGGAAAGAGGAGAATATGAATGGAAACAGGTAATAAGAGACTTTTATCCAGCATTTAGCGAAACACTAAAAATAGCAGAAGAAGAAATTGGCGAAATGAATATCGTTGAAGAAACGGATATAGTTTGTGAAAAGTGTAATGCTAATATGATTATAAAATATGGTAGGTATGGAAAATTCATAGCTTGTCCTAATTTCCCAGACTGCAGGAATACAAAGCCTTTTTATGAAGATACAGGGATTCATTGTACAAAATGTGAAGGGAAAATACAATTAAAGAAAACGAAAAAAGGGCGTAATTATTACGGATGCGAAAATAATCCTGAATGTGATTTTATGTCTTGGGATAAGCCTACCGGTAATAAATGTCCGGTGTGCCAAGAAAGTTTAGTTGAAAAAGGTGGAAAGAATAAAAAAATAGTATGTAATAATAAAGAATGTAACTATGGCAAAGAGAAAAAATAATTGTTGTTTTATGTTGAAATATCTTTAATAATGTGTTATTATATTTGTATTGTATAGTATAGTCTAAAAATCAGCAAAGTTAGATAACTAACTTTGCTTTTTTGTGCAATAATAGGGGTGTATTCATACGTATTTATTTACAAATAGTATATATATATAAATATTGAACAAACTATATAGATAATTAAATAATTAGGAGGAAAGATAATGTCAATAGACTTATTGCAAAAAATGAGAAAGTTTAATAGGTTATTACAACGTGTGGGTTCTGATCGTGTGGTATTTACAGATATATGCCAAGTTCTTAGCGATGTGGTGGAATCGAATATAGTCGTAGTTAGTAGCAGCGCAAAGATACTAGGGGTTTTTAATAAGGATGAAGAAGCACTTGTTGACGAGCAGCAATACATTGATACGATGATTAACGACCAACTGCTTTCAATAATGGAAGTTAAAGAGAATATGCCTATGAGTAGTATTTTTACAGATAATCCAATTAGTAAAAAATATAATGCTTGTATTATACCGATTGTTGCAGGTGGCCAAAGACTAGGGACTCTTTTAATTTATAAAAAAGAGGGCAGTTATGTAACTGATGATATTATTTTGGGTGAATATGGTGCTACTATTATTGCGGTAGAAGTTCTTCGTTCTCAAAGAGTTGAAATAGAGGATGAAGAAAGGAAAGTGACAGTTGTTAAATCAGCAATAGGAACCCTGTCATACTCAGAACTTGAAGCGATCTTCCATATATTTGATAAGCTAGATGGAACGGAAGGCCTATTAATTGCAAGTAAAATTGCAGATAAGGTAGGTATCACAAGGTCAGTTATTGTTAATGCCCTTAGAAAGTTTGAAAGCGCTGGGGTTATTGAATCAAGGTCACTGGGAATGAAGGGAACCTATATTAAGGTTCTTAATGATGCTTTAATAGAAGAATTGAATAAACTAAGATAAGAATTATAGGGTGCCATTTAATATTAAATGGTGCCCTATAATTATAATTTATTAACTTTGCCTAAATGCTTGTAATCGTTTACACAATAGATTATAATTATATGAAAGTTTGTTAGTAGATTACCAATAACTTTTCACGACACTGGCAAACCTAGCGAAAGCTAGAGACGCAAAACTATAGGGCCTTTCAAATGGCAGCCAGTTACCGAAAGAAGAGTTTTTTTTTGTCCAAAATTGTGGACAATTTAGAACTGTTTATTAACTTGGCATTATAGCATAGTTTATTTTTTTCTTGTTAAAAAATCAAACTATGCTATAATGAAGTATATGATGAAATTTCTTATGTAAAAGGAGAAATATATGACGAATAATAGAATGTTTTCTTTGCCAGATATTATGAATAAAGCTATTGAATCATCTTGGAAAAGACAAGAGTTATTAACAGATAATGTAGCCAATGTAGATACACCAGGATACAGAAGAAAAGATCTTAATTTTGAAAAAGTACTTAATGCTGAAGTCGAAAAAACAGGTAATATGCACAAGGTAGATATTGACAAATTATATGGTGAGATATTATCCCCATATTCTAATTTTCAGCATAGGATGGATGGAAGTAACGTGGATATAGATTGGGAGATGTCAGAAGTAGCAAAAAACAAGATTAAATATGATGCCCTAGTTACTCAGACATCAAGACATCTACAAAGAATTAGAAGTGTAGTTACAAATGTAAGGTAAACGGAAACATATTACATATAGGAGGTAAACAATGTCGTTTTTAAATTCAATGGATGTAAGTGCCTCAGGCCTTACAGCACAAAGGTTAAGACTTGATATAATCTCTCAAAATATTGCGAATGTTAATACTACAAGGACGCCAGATGGTGGTCCTTACCGTAGGAAGGCAGTTATATTTGAAGAGAAAAGAGAAAAACATCCCTTTGCAGAGATTCTATCTAATAGTAGTCAGGCAAAGACAAAAGGCGGAGTTAGGGTGTCTCGTATAGAGGAAGATAATACTCCTTTTACGCTCCAATATGACCCAGCTCATCCAGATGCAAATGAGGATGGCTACGTTTCAATGCCCAATGTTAATATTGTATCAGAGATGGTCAATATGATTTCAGCTAGTCGCTCATATGAGGCAAATGTTACTGCAATGAACGCAATGAAATCTATGGCGGTTAAGGCGCTAGAGATAGGTAGATAATACCTAGTTAAAAATTAGGAGGAGTTATGTATGGTTAACAAAGTCCAAAATATAGACTTGCCAAATTTGAGAACGGTTACAAATAATATAAAAAACGATAGCACAAATAGTGTTTTTGATGATTTTTACAAGGCGGCTATGAACTTAATAGAAGATACCAATAGGCTAGAACTTGAAGCTGATCAAAAAAGTATGGAATTCGCAATGGGGAAAACAGACAATATTGAAGAGGTTTTAATTGCTCAAGAAAAAGCAAACATCTTACTCCAGTTCACTATTCAAGTTAGGAATAAAGCGGTAGAGTCATACAAAGATATTATGAGGATGCCCTTATAAGAATTAAGAATAGAGGAGAGGTGAAATAATGCCAGAAGCCATTACCCAAATGTCAGGGCAACTTACGGAAAAATGGAATGGACTTGAAAAAAAGCAAAAAATAAAAATAGGGATAATATCGTTAGTAATAGTAGCAATTATCGCTATTTCTGTACTCATTTTTAGCAGGCCGAAGATGGTTATATTAATGAGGGATCTAGAAGCGAAACAAGCAAGCAACGCATCTGAGGTCTTAGATGCAGAGGGTATTAAGTATGAATTTAAAAATGATGGAAGCACTATACTTGTAGAAAGCAAAGACTCAAATAGGGCCAAATTAGCAATGGCTAGGGAAAACATACCAAAGGGTAGATTTAACTTTGATGATGCACTTAACAATACTATGTCAACAACAGAATCAGAAAAACGTGTAAAACTACATAAAGCAGATGAAAATAAAATGGCAACTACACTTGAATTAATAGAATCTGTTGAAAGGGCTGAGGTTAATCTTGTTATACCAGATGAGGATAACTCTTTTCTAGAGTCTAAGCAAAAGGCAACAGCAGCGGTTATTTTAGAATTATCGGATCCACTTAGTAATAAACAAATCAATGGGATTGCAAATTTTGTATCTATGAGTGTTAAGAATTTAGATACACAAGATATTAATATTATCGACACAGAAGGTAATAACCTTTACATAGGTAATAAAGCAGAGTTAAATGGAGAATATTCAAATAAGCAAGAGCAGAAGATTTTAGCAGAGCAGGATTTAAAAAACAAAGTTGCTGAAATTATGGGTAAAATGTATGACGATGTAAGGGTAAGTCCTAACCTTGTCTTTGATTATGATGAGTATATAGAGACAAAAGAGAGCTATGAGTCGCCGATACCAGATAGTAATAAGGGAATTATAACAGATGAGAAGACAACATCTAGCTCATCATCTAACAATCAGGTAGGTGAGGAACCAGGTGTAGAAGCAAACGATGGCGAGGCACCTAACTATGTAATGGGTGGACAAGGCACAGGAGAGTCTAAAAGCGATGCAAAAGATACGAGTTACGCAGTAGATAAGACGATTTCCAATACGACAAAGGAAATAGGTAAGGTTAATGCCCAGGAGTCATCTATAGCAGTTCATGCATTTAGGAATAAAACATATAAGCAAGAAGAGATAGAAGCTAAATTACCACCTGACCAAACTTGGGAGGATTTTAAAGAGTTAAACAAAGAGAGAAATGTGCTACCTGTTGATGATATGCTAATAGATTCTATACAAAAAGCAACAGGACTTCAAAATGTAGCAGTGCAAAGCTTTGAAATACCAATATTTGTAGATCAAGAAGCATTTAAGATGTCTGCCAAAGACTATATACCATATATACTGCTAGTAGTATTCCTGGCAATTCTTGGGTATGCTATTTACAAGTTTACAAGTCCTAAGGAAATCGTTGAGCTTGAGCCAGAGCTTTCAGTGGAAGATATGTTGCAAAGTGCTAAGAGCATGCAGGAGCAGCAACCACCACTTGATGATATCGAATATGGTGAGGACTTAGAAGTTAAGAGACATATAGAAAAATTTGTTGATGAAAAACCAGATGCAGTAGCTAGCTTGCTACGAAATTGGTTAGCTGATGATGATTGGGAGTGATAAAAAATGGCAACACAAGATATGGTCTCAGGTAAACAAAAAGCTGCCATGCTCCTAATTACATTAGGGCCTGAAAAGGCAGCAAAGATATTTAAATATCTAAAAGAAGAAGAAATAGAGCAACTTACATTAGAGATTGCTAATATAAGAGCTATTTCACCTCAGGTAAAGCAAGATGTCTTAACAGAGTTCTATGAAATATGTATAGCACAGCAATATATAGCTGAGGGTGGTATAGAGTACGCAAAACAAATTCTTGAAAAAGCACTAGGTGCAGATAATGCTATGGAAGTTATTAACAGACTAACAGTATCACTACAGGTAAGGCCGTTTGACTTTGCAAGAAAGACTGAAGCTAGCCAGTTGATAAACTTTATACAAAGTGAGCATCCGCAAACAATTGCATTGATTTTATCATACTTAAAACCAAGCCAAGCATCAGGGGTACTAGCGTCATTAAATCCTGAAAAACAAGCTGACGTTGCAAGGAGAATTGCACTTATGGATAGGGCTTCCCCAGATGTTATTAAAGCTGTAGAGAGGGAATTTGAGAAAAAGTTATCATCACTTGTGACTGAGGATTACACAACAGTAGGTGGAATTGACTCTATCGTAGAAATCATTAACCTTGTAGATAGGGGTACAGAAAAGAACATTATGGAAACTCTAGACATGGACGATCCAGAACTTGCAGAAACTATTAAGAAGAGAATGTTTGTATTTGAAGATATACTTACACTTGATAATAGATCTATTCAGCGCATCCTTAGGGAAGTGGATAACCATGAGCTGGCAGTTGCACTAAAAGGATCTAACCAAGAAGTTAAAGATACCATATTTGGAAACATCTCTCAAAGGCTTGCTACTATGATAGCTGAGGACCTTGAATACATGGGGCCAAAGCGTATTAAAGAAATTGAAGAAGCACAGCAGAAGATTGTTAATATAATACGTAAGCTTGAAGAGACGGGCGAGATAGTTATTTCAAGAGGTGGAGGTGACGAGATTATTGTCTAATATTATAAAAGGGCAAAGAATTCGAAGCGAATCAACACTGGAAATAGAAAGTACAAATAAATACATTGCCCAAGATAAGGCGGACGAAAATCTTGCCACTGATGCTAAGGAGCAAGAAGCAAAAGCTAATCATCGCCTTGAGCAAGCTAAGTCTAAGGCAAATATGATTTTGCAAAAAGCAGAAGAAGAGGCTATAGCAAAGGCAGCAATCATTATAAAAGAAGGCCGAGACAAGATTGCAATGGAATCGGCCATAGCCCTAGAAGGTGCCAAAGAAGAAGGTTACCATGATGGCTATGAAAAAGGGCAACTAGAAGCCCAAAGCTTAATTGAAGAGGGTAAACAAATCGTTACTTCTGCAAAAGAAGAAAAACAGCAAATACTAGATGATTTAGAACCCGAAATAATAGAAATGGCCATTAAAATAATTAATAAGCTAATAGGGGAAGAAGTTAGCCATAATAAGGATACTATTTTGTTTTTAATTCGAAAAACCTTAGAACAGATTTCTTCAGATGTTTTTGAAATTAGCATCAAGGTATCACTTGATGATTATGATTATGTGCTAGAAAGTAAAGATATAATCGCAAGAGATACAGTAAGCAGCGAGAATATCCAGATTATAAAAGATGCCGCTTTAAACAAGGGGTCGTGTATAATAGAAACAGCATTTGGAAGCATAAAAAGCAATGTAGACGAAGCTTTTGCCGAGATAAAAAAGCAAATGCGCTTAATTTATAATAAGAAATAGAGGGGAATGTATGATAGACTTAACTAAATACGACTCTATCTTAGAAAAAGATTACACAGTGCGTTTTGGCTATGTAAGCCAAGTTGTGGGCTTAACCATTGAGTCAGTGGGGCCCATGTGTACAGTAGGTGATTTGTGCTATATAGTACCTCAGCAAGAAGATGGGGAGGGTGTCTACTGTGAAGTAGTAGGCTTTAGAGATAAGAACCTCCTTCTTATGCCACTAGGTGAAACAACAGGTATAGGTGTAGGAAGTGTAGTTGAGGCCACAGGCAAACCACTCCAAGTAGCAGTAGGTGAGGAGCTACTAGGTAAGGTGGTAGACTGGCAAGGTAAGCCACTTGATAAAGATGATATAGTAATGTGTGATGACTATGTAAATATAGAAAACCAACCACCCAACCCCTTAACTAGGCAAAGGATTAG
>CAYUEJ010000067.1:0-7876 GCA_964442565.1 uncultured Candidatus Epulonipiscium sp. | reverse complement strand
GAGTATTTCATAGTGAATCTCCTTTCTAACCTGGTATTTTAAAAATCCAATCCCTTTTATTTTATATCTTTGCCCGTTTTGTGTCAATATGATTGGTCATATTTAGCAACTTTTTGTCATATTAATGGAGATAATCTAACATATTATCAATATTATAGCTATTTTTCCAAGCCATCTGGTAATATATGTATTATATTCTCCTGACAAGCCTTGTAAAAAGCGTTATTAAATAGCACATTGACATAATTACTACAATGGTTGCACCAGTTGCACTTCCTAAATAATAGGAAATAATAAGTCCGGCAATACCTGAAAACACAGCTACTGCAATAGAGATAATATGATACTGCTTAATGTTTTGCGCTAGGTTTCTTGATGTTGCTGCTGGTAATATTAAAAATGAGTTAATTATTAATAGACCTACCCACTGTATAGATATGGTTACAATAATAGCAATAAGTATTGTAAATAAGGTTTCAATCTTAAAAACTGCTATCCTCCTACTGTTGGCTAGGGATTTATTCATGCTAATAATAACTAATGGATTAAATAGAATCAGCCAAAATGCCAGCACAGCAAAAAATACCCCTATTAATATTCCTATTTCTGATGGGGTAATACTTAAAAGATCCCCTATTAAAAAAGAAGAATATTTGGCAAAGCCACCTCCCCTTGATAAGATAACAGTTCCGATTGCTACCGAGGCTGATGAGAACACACCTATAATTGTATCTGTAGATGATGTGCTGTTCTTGTTTACGATAGAAATCATAATAGCCAGAGCTATGGAAAAGAGCATCATTGCCCATAAGGGATTACCTATTCCAAATATGACCCCTATAGCAATCCCCGTTAAGGTTGAGTGGCCTATGGCTTCTGAGAAAAAAGCAAGCTTGTTATTAACGACCATGGTGCTTAAAAGCCCAAAGGTAGGCGCTACAAATACAATAGCTAAAAGGGCATTTTTCATAAAGTTATAACTAAGCCAGCTAAAGGGCATTATTGTATCTAATAAGTTGTACCATATCTGCATTTGTCACCCTCCTATCCAAAATGTACCCATAAGTTCTTTGGTTTTATCGTGGGAAAAAACATACTCCGGTGTGCCCTCACACTGAATTTCTGTTTTAAGCAAGATAACCCTATCCACATACTTAGATAATAGTTGTAAGTCGTGGGAAACAAGCACAATAGCCATATCGTGATCTTTTCTAAGCTGTGAAATTGTCCTATAAAACATCTCGGTACCTGCTTGATCAATTCCTGATATGGGCTCATCTAAGAGTAATATGTTTGGCATGGGGTTAAGGGCTAGTGCTAAAAGCACTCTTTGAAGCTCCCCTCCTGATAGGGCCCCTATCTTACGGTTAAGTGCATACTCCATATTTACTTCCTTAAGGACCTGCTTTATTTTGGCAAGTGTGTCTTTACTATGCCCTAGCCATACAGGTCTTTTAGAAATAGCTGATGCAAAAAGATCTGCAACGCTCATAGGGGTTGCTGGGTCAAAGTTTAGATGCTGGGGGACATAGCCTATTATAGGATTCTTTTCTGTTTGTCCCTCTAGATTTAAAAATGTTAGCCTACCTGTATGTTCTATTTCTCCTAAAATGGCCTTAAGCAGGGTGGTTTTCCCTGCTCCATTAGGCCCTATAATTGCTGTTAAATCCCCACAGTGAAAATGGATATTAATATCCTTTAATATCTGTGCCTTGCCTTTTGTTACGCCAAAGTTTTCAATTTTACTACAACACAATCCGCACTTTTTTGCCATCTCATCACTCATCGCAGCGCCTCTTCTAATGTTTTTAAGTTCTCTTTCATAATTTTTATATACTCATCTTCTTCTTTTAAAGTTACTCCACTAGTTACTACCGGATCCAGGGAGTATAGTCCTACACCAGCTTCTTCGGCAATTAGACTAGCTGCTTTACTTGTATACTGGGGCTCTGTAAATACCGCCTTAACATTATATTTTTTTATATCTTCTATTACCTTAGATAGTTCCTTTGCACTTGGTTCTGTCCCATCTTCCGTAACTATAGTTCCCACAATATTTAAGTCAAATTCATAGGCAAAATAGGAAAAAGCTTCATGAAATGTAACTATATCCTTATTCGGTATATCATCTAGGCTACCATGCATCTCCCTTTTTAGCTCCTCTAGCTTTTCTATATATTCACTAGCGTTCTTTGCGTAGCTTTCTTTATTTGTAGGGTCTAAAACTCCTAACTGACCTGCAATCTGCTTAACCTGGTCTATAGCACCCTGAATACTCACCCATACATGAGAGTTAAACTCATGCTCATGTCCATCATCTTCTTCATGCCCTTCATGCTCTGCTTCAAGAAACTTTATATGCTCACTTGCATTAATAATATGCATATCTGCCTGCTGGGCTAAGACCTTATCCATAAAGCTCTCCATCCCCCCGCCATTAATAACAAATATATCTGCCTCACCTAGGGTTTTAATATCTGCTGGTGATAACTGATAATCATGTAGGCATCCTGTTTGTGTCTGGGTCATATTAATAACTTCAATGCCCACTATATCTTTAGCTATATTGATTGTGTGGAGATATATGGGATAGAAGGACGTAACTATCTTGGTAGTCTCTTTACTATCACCCTCGTTAGCCGGCTTGCTACACCCACTAAGCATATATACACTAATAATAATTATACCTATAAATAACTTTAACCCTTTCTTCACCTTAATCCCCCTTATTTTGAAATGATTGAATTATATCAAAGTGATGGCTATTAGTCAATAACTTAGAACTGCTACCTGCTATGCTATAGTGTTTATCCAGGATTAGTTTTTCTAAAATCATTCCCTGTTCTTTTACATCACTTAAACTTGTATTAAATATCTTATCCCTAACTTCCTCTAATACCTCAGGCGTCAGACCAGATAGATAATACTTGTGTAGGGTTTCCCCAATTGCCACTGGGTGATTATTAAGCCCCAAATCCTGCTCAAATCTAGAAAAAGCCCCTATTTTATACTCATCTAAAGTTCTATTATCTATATCAAGCTCCTTAATATATTTTGGAATTCGCTCTATTGTTTGTAGTGATAATTCCAGTTTTGGATCCTGATAGGTGTATATATTCATATTACCATAGGGATTAAACTTAACTCCTGCACCATATGCCCCATTTGCAACCCTAATATTAGGCAACATATAATCAGAGTTTAATATATTAGCAAGCACATATAGAGCTCCATCATATGAGCCACCTTTTTCCTTATAATTCCCACCCCATGCAATATACTGAACATCTGCTGCAATAGGAAAGCCCTGTTTATCCTCTTTTTTATCAAATCTATAGATATCCTTAGGGTAATTATACTTATTAAGTGTCTTAACATAGTTTTTATAGGCTTTTTCTAAAGGTTTTATATTCTCCTCCTCTAGGGTTGCCCCTAGTATTAAATCATTTTTATTAAAGACACTTTGGCCTATAATCTCTAACTTATTAATTATTTGGGTCTTATATTGATTATAGTTGGCCTCAACCTGGCAAATATAATTATAAAATGGCAGGACTTTTTCATACTCATACCTATCAGGCCCTTCAGCTCTCCCACCTAGTGTAGAGTTCATAATATCCATGGGGCTAGAGTTAAAGTAACTCTCATACTGGCTGCGTATCCTGCTTATTTGGGTATGGACCCATTTATCATCCCATGTGTTATCATTTGTTATTTCCCCTAAAATCTCAAATGCCTTTTCTATATTATCCTTTTCCATACATAAGGAAAGCTTTAACTTTGCATCATACTTATTATACCACTCAAAACTTGGGATTGCTATTGGAGTACTACTTATCCCACCCGTATATAGGGCTGCTAGGTCCTTTTCTTTTTGGCTAATTAGACTAGCAAATAAAAACAATTCATTAAGACTTTCCTGTGGAATATAGGTGGTATCAAAGTATAAATCAGCATATACTAAATCATTTGTATCTGCTAGGTAGTACATCTTTTTGGATTTTTTATTCTTCTTAATAGTTAGTTTTGGAAGTGATAGTGATTGGTTAATATCTTGCAAACCTAGCTCTGGTAACCCTCCGTCATTATTAGAGAGCTGCCATTTACTTAGTTTGTTTTGATTATCTATAATAGCGTTGATTTTACTTATATCATTGTTAAACTCCTCTAGTACTATTTTTCTTATTTCTCCCTCTTGGGCGCCTGCTATATACTCCTTATCTGGCGCTAATAATACCTGGGACTTATGGCTATTTTCTATAAGATGTGTCTTAACTAGCTCCTGAAAATATAGGCTATCCCCTTCCCTTTTTATCTCTTCTATAAAACCTCTCCCTCTAAGCGCCTCCATGGGCGACACCCCATGGCCCCAGCTATAGATTGTACTATAGGCCATATCAACCCCCTTAGATATATCACTCATTTGTTCTTTTGCATTTATTTCAAAATTATTGATGGCCATCTTAATCAAATCCCTATTTAAACCCTCTACTGCGGACTTATATAGTGTTTCATTAATTAATAATTCCACATCTCTAACATCCTCTTCCTTAACATCCGTGGCTATAATACTATACATAGGCTGCGGTATTGCAGAGTCTATGTCAAAGGTTAGAGTCTTGCTACTTTGCTTTTCCCTAAAGGCCTTCCTAATTGGTGATTCCTCGTACTGTGTTAGTATATCCATAAGAATCCCCATGGAAAATTGGAGCTTAATATCACTTATTTCCCCAACTGCAAAATTAGTGGACATATAATAATTATCATCTTCTGATACTGCAGGATATGAGTCCTTATAATATCTAACTGTTTTAAAAGGATCCTGCTTCTGTGATATATTTTGATTGTCACTTTTATCAAACCTGCTATAATACTTATCTAAATTTTCTAGGACTGGCTCTACTTCTACATCCCCATAAATAAAGGCGCAGCTATTTGAGGGTACGTAGTACTCCCTATGGGTTCTCTTAAGCTCCTCATAGCTTATATTTGGTATTTCATCTGGATTACCACCAGCATTATAAATATACATAGTATCTGGGAACATTGCCGTCCTGTTGGCCATGGCAAGTATTCGCCTAGGATTTACACTTGCCCCCTTCATTTCATTATAAACAACTCCACTTAGGTGTAACTTCTTATCTTTATCTACACTATAATGCCATCCCTCCTGGTCAAAGCCGTGCCGATGTTTTTGTAGGTTAGGAAAAAATACTGCATCTAAGTATACATCCAGGAGGTTATTAAAGTCCTTATGATTTCTTGTTGAAAAGGGATATATGGTCATATCTGCCGCCGTTGATGCATTCATAAATATATTAGGTGATTTTTTCTTCATCTCAAAAAATACGTCTTTTGCGTTATACTTCTCTGAACCTGTAAATACAGTATGCTCCACTATATGGTTCACCCCTGTATTATCATGTATGGGAGTCTTAAATCCAATGGCAAATGCCTGGTTAGGATCTTTGTTTTGCACATAAACCACCTGGGCCCCTGTATTTAGATGATTATAAATAATAACATTAGAGTCTACTGATTCTATATAATCTTCAGATAGTTTTTTAAAGGCTGCTTTATTCGGGGCTGCTTCCCCCCCTGTGTTTCTTCCATAAACATATGTTGTTGGTAATAATATTATTAAAAAAATTGCAATATATCTTCTAGTCTTCATTGTGCGCTCCTCCTATATCAATGTTAATATCTATAGGTTGCGCAGTTTTGTATTAAATACTCAAGAAAAATTGGCAGATAAGTACTTTTTGGGGCAAGCAACTTGCGTTGAAAAGCCCCAAAAAGTACTTGTCTGCCATGGTATTGTTGGCAAGGAAAGTGTAATTTTGTCCTTATCTCTCATGTATTTATTTCACTCGATAATCCTTGCATATTTGCTCTAACTTTTTATAATTGCAATAAAACGGGTGTACTTTTCCCGTTGTTACCTGTAATCGGTAAATTTTGTTTGCTTTTTGTAATACTTGATCTTTTATTTTTAGGCAAAATCTAAATTCCTTAATTAATAACTTTTTTCTTTGTACCTGCCCTAGGTTATCTTCCTTGTTTATATTAAGGTCTATAAGCTTATATAAACCTTCTTTAACTGGAATCATTTTTTTAATCTCAAGAACAGACAAAATTCTTTTTACATCCTTGCTATTTTTAGTTTCTGCGATTATGTCTTTACTTGTACAAATATCTTTAGGAACATTTTCATATATTATATAACTAGAATTGGTAATATTTCTCCACCCTGCATGTTTTGGTTTTGCAGAAGTTAGAGGTATTACATAATCAAAACCATCATTGTTCACTAATATTCCCATATGTGGTTTCTCTTTATAATTATTCTTAGATGAGAAAAACACCTCCGAATCTGTTTTATACAATTCTTCTAAATAGTCAACGGAAATTGTTACTAGCCTTAATTTATGTATTTCAAAATGCATTGCTATTTTCTCCTTAATTTAAGTGAAATTAAAGAAGCCCTAAAGTTAGGGCCTCCTTAATTCTTTATTGGTTCTCGCTTCAACGACTTCGGCGGAGATTCGCCATCTTTATTGGTTCTCGCTTCAACGACTTCGGCGGAGATTCGCCATCTTTATCGGTTCTCGCTTCAACGACCTCGGCGGAGATTCGCCATCTTTATTGCTTCTATTTCTACTTAAATTATATCACCTTTAAATATATTCGTCAAGAAATCTAAAATCATTCTACTATATACTATGCCTTCTTATCTAATTCGATACTCGTTTCCTATTATACACCTATTCACATATTCTAATCAAATTATATTGTGGTTACATTGACATGGCGTTTACTAGTATAAATAGGTGTAGGTATATATTTTTTAACACTTTTGCGACCGTCAGGTTGCTGTGTTGAAAATTATATACCTACACCGGTACCTACTAGTAGTCCGCCCTTAATAACTCAAACTGGGTATTATATAAGTGACAGTAGTCACGCCCCTTATTGATTAACTCATCATGACTACCCATTTCTGTAATCCTACCATCATCGATATATATAATCCTATCAGAATTCTTAATGGTAGAAAGCCTGTGAGCAATAGTAAAGGATGTTCTGCCTTTTAGTAGCTCCTCAATTCCTTCTTGAAGTAATATTTCTGTTTGGCTATCAATGCTTGAGGTTGCCTCATCTAATATTAGTATAGAGGGATCTGAAAGAATTGTCCTAGCAAAGGAAATCAATTGCCTTTGTCCCACTGAAAGTCTATCCCCACGTTCATTGACCGCCGTATTATAGCCATCATCAAATTCCATAATAAAATCATGGGCTTTTACAATTTTAGCCGCTTCAATAACTTCCTCATCTGTTGCATCTAGTTTTCCATACCTTATATTATCCATAATTGTCCCTGAGAAAATAAAGGAATCTTGCATCATAATCCCCATTTGCTTTCTAAGGGAAGATAAGGTTACCTTGCTAATATCATAGCCATCAATACAAATCCTGCCTTGGTCTATATTATAGAAACGGCTAATTAGATTAATAAGGGTAGTTTTACCTGAACCAGTAGAGCCAACAATGGCTATACGCTCTCCTTGGGCCACCTCAAAATTAAGCCCCTTTAAGATTTTATTATCCTCTTCATAAGAAAAATGTACATCCTCGAAGCTTAAGTCTCCTTTTATTTTAGGTAATTCCATAGCATCCTGTGCATCTGTTACCATTGGTTTTTCATCCATGAGCTCAAAGATTCTCTCTAGGTATGCCATGGCGTTAATAATACTGTTATAGAAATTTCCTATGTTGGTAATAGGCATCCAAAACTGCCATACATAGCCAATAAACCCAACAAGAACCCCGATGGAAATACTTTCCTTAAGGATAAATATTGCTGTAATATAAATAA
>CAYUEJ010000066.1:0-7903 GCA_964442565.1 uncultured Candidatus Epulonipiscium sp. | reverse complement strand
GTATATACAGATTATATTCACATCTAAGAGTTTTTGGGAAATGCTTAACCGTGTAGACTATATTCGTAAGATAGCACAGTACGACCAGGTCATGTTAGAAACCATGAGTGATAAAGAAGAAGAAGTAGCAATACGAACCGAACAACTTGAAGCAGAAAAACAAGGAATAGCCCTGCTTTACAAAGAGCAGGTTGGTGTAAAATCTAGGCTAGATACAACGAAAGATGAAAAAGATAATGCATTAGCTAAACTAGAAAAAGATGAAGAAAGCTTACAAGGTCAGATTAAAGATATGATTAAGATTTCTTCTGATTTAGAAAAAGAAGTAAAAAGACTTACCCAGCAAAGCACACTTAAATATACGGGAGGGAAGTTTTTGTGGCCTGTTCCAGGGCATCATAGGATAAGCTCAGGCTATGATGGCAGGATTCATCCTATAACAGGTGTATATAAATTTCATACAGGTATTGATATACCGGCACCATTTGGAGTTCCAGTTGTAGCGTCAGCAGATGGAAAGGTTATTACTGCAGGGTGGGTTAAGGGATATGGGAATACGGTTATGATTGATCATGGAAGTGGCTACGTTACACTATATGCTCATAACTCTTCATTTACAACATCAGTAGGTGCAATGGTAAAAAGAGGTGAACAAATAGCCAAAATAGGTAGCACAGGCTATTCAACGGGAAATCACAGTCATTTTGAGGTAAGATTAAATGGTGCGCATAAAAGTCCCACTAGCTACTTAAAATAGTATAATAAGAGAATATGTATCAATGAAGGGACGCAAAAAATGGATAATAAAAAAAGTTTTATAGGTGGCATGACTGTAGGGGTTCTTGGAGCTATTATAGTTGGGCTTGGAATGTTCCTTGTACCTAATGTGTTTGCTAAAGAATCTTCGGTGACTCACAAGTTACAATATATCCAAAAGATATTAGAAAGTAATTATGTGGGAGAGGTTGAAGAAGGGCAGTTAGAAGAGGGAATATATAAAGGCTTCGTAGCTGCAATAGGCGACCCTTATACAAATTACTTTACTAAGGAAGAATTTGATCAATTTAAAGAAAAAACCAGTGGTACATATGCTGGAATTGGAATTATGATGCAAGTTGATCAAACTGACAAACTAATTACTGCAGTTCAAGTATTTGAAAACTCACCTGCCGAAAAAGCAGGACTTCTACCAAAGGATAAGCTTATAGAAGCTGAAGGAGTCGCTTTAAATGCAGATAACTTTGATGAAGCACCTAAGATAATTAAAGGTGAGGCTGGTACAAAAGTAAAAGTAAAGATTTTTAGGCCATCAGAAAACAGAACAATGGATCTTGAGATTACAAGAGAGAATGTTATTTACCCAACTGTAGAACATAAGATGTTAGACGATGATATAGGTTATATTCATATTAAACAGTTTGATGAGGTAACTTACCAGCAATTTATGACATCATTAAAGGCAATTCAGGAGAAAAATCCAAAAGGAATCATATTAGATGTACGTGATAACCTAGGGGGGCTCTTAAATATTGTGGCTGAAATAAGTGATGAATTGCTGCCAGAAGGAATGATTGTATATACAAAAGACAAACAAGGTAAAATACAGACACTCAAATCGGGACCAGGGCAAATAGATATCCCACTAACATTGCTTATTAATGAAAATAGTGCTAGTGCATCAGAAATATTAGCAGGGGCTCTTAAGGACCACAAACGGGCTAAGCTAGTAGGTAAAACAACCTACGGTAAAGGTGTGGTGCAAGCAGTATTACCTATACCAGACGGCTCTGGTATCAAGGTGACAACATCTAAATACTATACACCTAGCGATGTATGTATAGATGGAATAGGAATAGAACCTGACTACGAGGTTGAACTTCCGTTAGAATTACTCTTAAAACCAAAACTTGAGGATTCAGAAGATCCTCAGCTACAAAAAGCAATCGAAGTCATCAAAGAAGAAATTAAATAAATGGGGGTCCATGTGGTATGTTATGGCACATACAACCTAGCGGTTGCAAAAGTGCCACAACATACCACATGGACCCTTACGTATTATTATTCCTCAAGGAAGGGTAGGATGGGCTATGGGCAATACTTTTGCGCCCTTGTGGCGTGTGTATTGCCCATAGCCCATCTTCACCCCATTTATTTATGCTCGTGTTCAAATATATGATCAGCACAGTACTCGTAGTCGCCATCGCACTTGGAGCAGTAGCGAAAATCCATATCAGGGTTGTCCCTATCGGTAATTCCACAAACAGAACATCTATGGATGTATATAACCGTGGGCCTATCTTTTTTAAATTCCCTTTGGCGGTGAGCTACTTTCCTGTTATGTTTTACAGATGATACATTAGATTTACCAAAAAACAAGAGATAGTTGGCTAGGGATACTGCTATTAATATAAATGCAGGTAATCCACCACTAATCACGCTGGATAGTAAAGCAAACCAGTATAGCCAAGCTAAGTACTTAACTTTAATAGGAATAATAAAAAATAAAAGTACTTGATTTTCAGCATATATCTTTGCATATGCTAAGAATAGTGACATGTTAAGATATAGTGGTATTCCAGGGATAGTAAAAATCATTGAGGCAATTGCAGTCCCAATCATACCTACTAAATAATAAATATTAAATCTAAATGCACCCCATTCTCCTTCAAGGGAATTACTGATTGAATAATAAAAGAATAATGAAATAATACCACCAAAGGCACTAAGGGTAGGAGGAATAAAAATAAATGTTATAAGCCTCCAAATCTCGCCTTGTAAAACAAGTGTTGGTCTTAATGTTAACTTGTCTATTACTGAAGCACCTACATAAGGTATTAGGAGATATAAAGCGAGAATAGCAGCATTGGCTACTATAATATATGACATTAAATTTTGTATAGCAAAACGGCCAAACTTACGCTCAAGTTTATTAAACCAATTCATACAACACACACACCTTTCCAAATGTAATAATAATACTTAAACTAGTATAACATAATATGTTATAATGGAAAAGGGAGTGATAGAATGACAAAGTTTAAACAGTTAACAAAAAAAGAGAAGGTAGAGCATATATGGGAATATTATAGATTCCATATAATAGGAGGTGGGCTGGCAATCTTCATGTTAGGGGCCTTGCTAATTCAGATGTTTGGACCTCAACCACCAGAAGCGGTAGTTAATCTTGTAATAATGGGTTTATACGATCATGATGATGAAAAATTAAATAGCTTTGAAAAAGAGATAGAAAACATCATAAATAATGGTGAAGATGGTAAAGTAGAGGTAGATACATTTATGGTAGACTGGAATACACCTTCGACCATGGAGGTAGCCATGAATCAAAAGCTAATGTTAATGTTCCAGGCACGAGAAATAGATGTTATGATTATAGAAGAAGAGAAATATGATCAATATATAACAAATATTGAAGATAGTATCTATGAATCTTTAGACGACAAGCCAGAACTAATACAGCTATTGCAAGATAATGAAGATATCTTAGTTAAAAGGAAAGTGGAAGGCGATACAAAGGAACAAGTCTATGGGCTTTATGCTAAAGACAATCCAAAATTACAAGGCATAGGATTAAGCGATAATTATGTTATATCCATTCCAGTAATAGCCGAGAACAAAATAAATGCAATAAAAACTATAGAATGGCTATATA
Source organism: uncultured Candidatus Epulonipiscium sp. (assembly GCA_964442565.1). GTDB lineage: Bacteria > Bacillota > Clostridia > Lachnospirales > Cellulosilyticaceae > JAAYSX01. The sequence continues at coordinate 4,233 of CAYUEJ010000066.1, read as the reverse complement.
AGTAGCCATTTAGTTGATAAGTATAGTATAATAAGGTTTACACACATTTATTTAGGAGGATTTTAATGAAAAATATTGAGCAATCAACAATTGACACCATCCGTATTTTATCAGCAGAAGCAGTTCAAAAGGCAAACTCAGGACACCCAGGACTTCCGATGGGAGCAGCACCAATGTCTTACACATTATGGGCTAAGAATATGAAACATAATCCTAAAAATCCAAACTGGGCAAATAGGGATAGGTTTATTTTATCAGCAGGCCACGGATCTATGCTTATATATTCACTTTTACACCTATTTGATTATGGTCTTACAATGGAAGATATAAAAAGTTTCCGTCAGATTAATAGCCTTACACCAGGTCATCCAGAATATGGGCACACAGTAGGTGTAGAAACAACAACAGGGCCACTGGGGCAAGGTATAGCTAACGCAGTAGGAATGGCAATGGCTCAGGAGTTTAAGGCGGCACACTTTAACAAAGAGAATATGGAAATTGTAGACCACCATGTATTTTCGTTAGTAGGTGATGGATGTCTAATGGAAGGTATATCAGCAGAGGCAGCATCCCTTGCTGGAACTTTAAAATTAGATAAATTAATTGTATTATACGATTCAAATAATATAACAATAGAAGGCGAAACAGATATTGCCTTTACAGAAGATGTTCGTAAGCGTTTCGAGGCATACGGATGGCAAACAATATATGTAGAAGATGGAACTAATGTTGATGAGATTGATAGTGCTATTAAGGTAGCAAAGGCAAATCATACCCAACCAACACTTATTGAAATAAAAACTCAAATTGGGCATGGATCTCCAGCTAAGCAAGGGAAGGCAAGTGCTCACGGAGAGCCACTAGGTGTCGATAACCTACGTGATGCCAGAAGGTTCTTAAATCATACAGAAGATGAATTTACTGTATCAGAAGAAGTATTAGCCCATATGCAAGAATTAGTTAATGCAGGGATTAAAGAAGAAGAAGAATGGAATACGCTTTTTGAGGAGTATAAAAAAGCTTATCCAGAATTAGCTAAAGAGTGGGAAGCATGGAATAACAATGAACTACCAGACTTCTTAAATGACGATGACTTCTGGGGCCTTGAAAAAACTCAAGCAACACGTCAATCATCATATGATATGATTAATTATATTGCAGGTAAAATGCCTAACTTTATTGGTGGATCAGCAGACCTTGCGCCATCAACTAAAACATTTATGGAAGGCAAGGATTCATTTAGCTCAAGGAATTATTCAGGCCCTAACATCCACTTTGGTGTAAGAGAGCATGCTATGGCAGCAATAACAAATGGGATGCAATTATACGGTGGGTTACATGCTTACTGTGCTACATTCTTTATATTTAGTGACTATATGAAGAATGCAATGCGCCTATCAGCCCTAATGAACCTTCCAGTAACATATGTACTTACACACGATAGTATTGGTGTAGGGGAAGATGGACCAACCCATCAACCAGTAGAGCAATTGGCTATGCTAAGAAGTATGCCTAACATGGTTACTTTCCGCCCAGCTGACTCAAGAGAAACAGCTGCAGCATGGTACTATGCAATCACAAATAAAGATCACCCAACATCACTTGCACTAAGTCGCCAAGACCTACCAGTGCTTGATAAGTCAGGTAAAGAAGCCCTAAAGGGTGCATACGTTGTAAGTGAGATTCTTCCACAGGATGCTGACATTATTATGATAGCAACAGGGTCAGAAGTTCAACTAATAGTGGAGGCATCAACAAAACTTGCAGAAGAAGGTATTAAGGTAGCAGCAATAAGTATGCCTTCAATGGATTTGTTTGAAATGCAATCAGAAGAATACAAAAATAGTATACTACCAAGAAACAAAACTAAACGCCTAGCAGTAGAGGCAGCATCATCATTTGGATGGCATAAATATGTAGGTCTAGACGGTGCAATAATAGCAATCGATCACTTCGGTGAATCTGCACCAGCCAACCTACTATTTGAAAAATACGGATTTACAGTAGAAAACGTTATTAAAGTAGCCAAAGGATTATAAGTAGGTAATTATCCTAACATCAATATTATGCTCCGTATATGCTCTTATGGTACTTTTGCAACCCAGGTTGTGTGTATCAGAAGGGCGTATACGGGGTAAATTTTTGTCTAATATAGTCGAACATATGTTAAATGTTAGTATGTTAACAAACAATTAAGAGGTTATCCACATTCAAAAGCCTGAGTACAAGCCTATAAAACAACTTATACACATAGTTATACACATTATCCACAGGATACTTGTACACAAAACACATGTTTTGTGGAAAGAAGTGATATTATCCACAATCTATAAAATTTATAAATACTCTTGACTAATTATTCATATAGCATTATAATTATTCATATTAGTAATATAAACAGTTTGAGATAGGGGAGATTATAATGATCAAAAAAATAGCCATGGGTATAGTAGCGATAAGTATAACCGCAATGTCACTTGTAGGATGTGGTGCTAAAGCAGGTAGCTCGGACCAGATTATAATGGGCACCAACGCAGAGTTTGCACCTTTTGAATACAGAGAGGGAACAGAGATAGTAGGTTTTGATATTGAAATATCTAAAAAAATTGCTGAGAAACTAGGCAAAGAGTTAAAAATTGAAGATATGGAATTTGGTGGCTTGCTTGCAGCCCTTGAGTCAGGTAAAGTGAGCTTTGTTGCAGCAGGTATGACCAAGGATGAGGAAAGAGCAAAGCAGGTTGATTTTTCAGAGCCATACTTCATATCAAATCAACTAATCACGGTAAGAGTAGATAACGAAGATATTAACAGTGCTGATGATTTACAAGGAAAGAAGATAGGTGTTCAATTAGGAACAACAGGAGAAAGTGTTGCAAGGGATATTGAGGGAGCGGAAGTTGTGAGCTTTGATAAGGGGGCAATGGCACTAGTAGATTTAGTTAATAAGAAAATAGATGCTGTTGTGTTAGATGCTGAGCCTACAAAGAACTACACAAAAGATAATGAAGATTTAAGGGTATTAGATGAGAAGCTTACAGAGGAAGAATATAGTATAGCAGTTCCAAAAGGGAACCAAGAGTTATTGGATGCAATCAATCAAACTTTAGAAGAAATAAAGGCAAATGGTGAGTACGACGAATTAATTGCTAAATATTTCTAAAGAAAAAAAGGTTATGGCCATTCCATAACCTTTTTCTTGTTGGCAAAGGAGTAATTGTGGTAATATAGATGGAGGGCATTATTATGAATTTGGATAAAACCATAAAGTTTTACGAAACATTTTTTGAAAAGCAATTATATATATATATATGGGAGGGGTTTAAATGGACCCTTGCCCTTACAGCAATAGCAGCAATTATAGGACTTATTATAGGCCTTGTAATAGCAACTATTCAAATAGCACCTTTCCCAGATAAATTTAAGTTTCTAGAAAAAATACTAAAAAGAATAGCGATTATATACGTAGATATAATTAGGGGTACACCAGCCATTGTACAAGTTGCATTTATATATAGCGTTGTTTTTACAAATCCTAATATATCTAAGCTATTTGCAGGTGGACTAGCATTTGGTATAAATAGTGGGGCATACATGTCTGAGCTAGTACGAGCAGGTATTCAAGGAATAGATAAAGGGCAAATGGAAGCAGGAAGGTCGCTGGGGATAGGGTACAGTACAACTATGCGCTATATTATCATACCACAGGCATTCAAGAATGTATTACCAGCATTGGTTAGTGAGTTTATTATTTTAATTAAAGAAACAGCAGTTATAGGTTTTATAGGCGGTATGGATCTTATGCGCTCGGCCAACATAATGACAAGCCTTACATATAACGCCAGCCAACCCCTTCTTATTGTTGCAGTAATATATCTTATTTTAACTAGTACATTTACCAAAGTAATGCGTAAAGTAGAAAAGAAAATAAGATTAGGCGACTAGATTCATAAGGTAGATTAAGCAGATAAAATAGAAATGAGTGATAATATGATTAAGGTTGAAGGCTTGCATAAAAGCTTTGGAGATCTTCATGTATTAAAAGGCATAGATGAGAATATTACAAAAGGTGAAGTTGTTGTTGTTATTGGACCTAGTGGTTCAGGTAAGTCAACCTTTTTAAGATGTATTAACCTAATGGAAGTACCTACAAAAGGAAAAATATTGGTTGAGGGTATTAATATAACGGATGCAAAAACAGATATCAATGATATTAGACAAAGGGTTGGGATGGTG
>CAYUEJ010000065.1:0-8079 GCA_964442565.1 uncultured Candidatus Epulonipiscium sp. | reverse complement strand
CTCATTAGCCGATGCAAGCAAAAGGGCGTGTAGACCCTGGTCCAGGGTTATTTGCTCACCAACATCTAATCCTATATGACTACTATTGCGTTCTATACCAAAAACAGCTTCTTTGGACATTGTGATAATATCGGTTGGTCTTTGAGTTTCGATAGCGACAAGAGCTGTTAGTAGTTTAGTAATACTAGCAGGATATGCTTTCTTATGTTCATTCTTACCATAGAGAACCTTGCCAGTCTTTGCATCTATTAGAACGGCATGTTCCGCAAATACATCAGGATAGGGTGAATTTGCATATAGGGGAACTTTAATTATTGCTATAATTATTAAGCCCAATAAAAGGTGGGACAACAGCTTTTGACATTTAAACATGGTAATCTCCTTTCATGACTAAATATGATTATATCAGATAATGGAAAAAGAAGTAAGGTTTAATTTAAAAGTGTGTATTTTTCGTAATCTTGTCAATACTCTATATGGATGTTTTTATATAATAACCTAGAATGGAGAAGGATATGAAAGAAGAATATAAGAAATATATTATAATTGCCAGTGTGATATTTTTGACAGCTTTAAGTCTTTTATACATTTTAAATAATAATAATCATGAATACGAATTTACAACATCTGAGATTGTGGAGGATAAGGGCTTAGAGGAGGATAAAAGTGCAGATACTACACTAATAACAGAGAATAATATAGTTGAAAAGCTTCCCGTCTATATATGTGGGCAGGTCAACTCCCCTGACGTTTATTATTTGGATGAGGGCACAATAATTAAAGAGGCGATTAGTAAAGCAGGTGGATTTACAGAGGAGGCAGATAAAGAAGTGTGGAACCTTGCTATGGAAATTCAAAAAGGTGAGAAAATATATGTGCCTAAAGTTGGAGAACAAATTGACAAAAAGGGAATTTCATACGACAATAGGGTAGGGGGAAATGAGCCCTCTAATAAAAATCACCAGCTTATTAATATTAACAGTGCAAATAATCAAGAGTTAACAGTATTGCCAGGTATAGGACCGGCAATTGCGCAGAACATTATTGATTATAGGGAAACTAACGGTGATTTTAAAACTTTGCAAGATGTAACTAATGTTTCTCGCATTGGGCAAGCAACATTAGAAAAAATAAAGGACCATATTTGTTTCCAGTAGGAGGAAGTTTAATGAGGAGTAAAATATTAGTAGTAGATGATGAAAAACTAATTGTTAAAGGTATAAAGTTTAGCTTGGAGCAAGAGGGTTGGGAGGTAGATGTAGCTTATGATGGTGAAGAGGCCCTAAATCTGGCCCTAAGCAAGGAATATGACGTTATACTCTTAGATGTTATGTTACCAGTTTTTGATGGCCTAGAAGTATGTAGACAAATACGTGCAACATCCAATGTCCCTATAATTATGCTAACAGCCAAGGGTGAAGACATGGATAAAATTATGGGACTTGAATACGGTGCAGATGATTATGTAACAAAGCCTTTTAATATACTAGAGCTTAAGGCTAGGATTAAGGCTATTTTAAGAAGAACAGCACAAAATAATACTAAGCAGACTAAAAAAATGATAGAGATAGAAGGTCTTAGACTTGAAATAAATAGCCGCAGGGTATTTATTAATAACGAAGAGATTAACTTAACAGCTAAAGAATTTGATATGCTTGCACTTTTAGCTAATAGCCCAGGCAAAGTATACAGTAGGGACCAGCTTTTAGATACCATTTGGGGATATGATTACCCAGGTGATGTTCGAACAGTGGACGTTCATGTTAGGAGACTCCGAGAAAAAATAGAACCTAATCCAGGACAACCTGAATATATACATACAAAATGGGGGGTAGGTTATTATTTTAAGGATTAATAGGCGCTGGTTTCATAGTATGCGCTGGAGATTACTTATTCTCTTTTTCCTAGTGAGTTACTTGCCACTGATGTTTTTTTCTAGTGTTTTACTAGAAAGAATGGAAACATACTATGTGGATAAGAGTAAATCAGAGTGGCTGCGTAAGGCAAACATGGTAGCTAGCCAAATACACCAGGGTAACTACTTAAAAGATGATAGTAATCAAACAGCATTTATGTATATGCTTACAGAGACTGGTAAGGACACAGATTTAGATGCGCGTATCCTAGTCATCAATGAACAAGGATTTGTTGTAGGTGACTCAAGCCAGGCAGATTTAAATCGTACAATAATAAATAAACAAGTATTTGATGCATTAGAAGGCAAGGATAGTGCAGAGAAGCAAAAACAAGATGATGCTATGATTATGAGCGCAGCAGCATCTATTGTAGGTAGTGAAAATAAAGATCATATTGTAGGTGCAGTGTTAATTTCAGCAACCATTGACGATGTTTATAAATCACTAAACGAGATGAAAACTCAGACATATTTATTATCCCTAGTTACTAGTTTGCTAGTTGCCCTTTTAAGTTTCTTTACTTCTGGTTTTATTATTAAGCCCCTAAAAAAGCTAGTAGTATTTGTTGAGAAGATTACAAATGGTCAATTAGACCAAAAAATAGCTATTACAGGCAAGGATGAAATTTCAGAACTGGGTAGTGCAATAAACCATATGACAGAGCAGTTACAAAGAGTGGAGCAATCAAGGGAAGAGTTTGTATCTAATGTATCACATGAACTTAAGACCCCTTTGTCTGCTATTAAAGTTTTAACAGAATCCTTGCTTTTTCAGGAAAATGTACCTGAAGAGATGTACAAGGAATTTTTTACGGATATTAATTCAGAGGTAGATCGCCTTAACAATATTATTAACGACCTTCTTACACTTGTAAAACTAGATCAAAAAGAAATACCAATGAATATTAAGACTATGAATTTAAATCAACTTATACAAGCCATATTAAAAAGGCTATCTCCTTTAGCTAAGCAAAAGGAAATAAGCCTAACCTATGAAGGGAAAATCGAGATTGATGCAGAGGTTGATGAAGTTAAATTAACACTTGCTATATCCAACCTCATAGAAAATGGTATTAAATATACGCCAAAAGGCGGATCTGTGCATGTTGCTTTAAACTCAGACCATCAAGACGCATTCATAACTATTGAGGATACAGGGCTTGGGATTAGTCAGGACGAACAAGGTAGGATTTTTGAGAGATTTTATCGAACAGATAAAACAAGAAATAGGGAGACAGGTGGAACAGGCCTTGGACTTGCTATTACATACAAAACAATTGTAATGCATAATGGAAGGATTTCTATGGAAAGTGAAGAGCAAAAGGGTAGTAAATTCTTAGTTAAAATACCACTGCGACATCAACGTTAATATGAGGTGAAATACATGAGAAATAAATATAATTCTATATACAAAAAAATCTCGATAATAATAATAATGATGCTGCTTATTACAGCATGCGGCAATAAAGATATTGTTGATGAGACATCAAAACAGGAAGAAATGATTGTTTATTTTATTAATCAACTAGATGGAAAACTCGTATCAGAAAAAATCTTTGCTGATCCAAAGGCAATAGATACAGATGAGAAAAAGATAAAACTTGCAATAAATTCTCTTGAAAAAGGGCCACAGTCAACGACTTTATCCCCAGTAATGATAAATGATATAAAGGTGCAAAGTATAGAAATCGCTGAAAATGGTGTTAAAGTTAATGTTTCTAGCCAATATAACGATTTGGATGTTCAAAAACAAATGATTATGAGGGCTAGTGTTGTTAAGACATTAACCAATATCCCATCTGTTAGTTGGGTAGAATTTTTAGTAGATAAAGAACCACTAAAATCTTTAGAAGGGCAGGTTATAGGTCCGATTTATAAAGAGGATATTATTTTAGTTCAACCTGATCCAAAACCGCCTACTAATGCTCAAAATATTGTATTATATTTTGCCGATGGAAATGGCCAGGGATTGGTAGCAGAAAATAGAAAAATTGAAATAAGCAATAACGTTCCTCTAGAACGCTATGTGATAGAGGAGTTAATTAAAGGACCTAAAAATACAAACAATGTTCCAACAGTACCACCGGAGACTAAAATTAATGATATAAAAACAAAGGATGGGGTATGCCAAATTGATTTATCAGCAGAATTTAAATCTAAACATGCAGGTGGATCAACGGGTGAAATATTTACAATATATTCTATCGTAAATTCACTAACAGAATTATCTCCTAAGATAAAAAATGTTACTTTCTTAATAGATGGTAAAAAACAAATTGAGTACAAAGGACATATTGATTTTAGTTTGTTATTTGAAAGGGATGAGTCGTTACTTGCTGAAGAACAAGAACAGTAGATATATTAAGAGACCGTTAGCTATGGGAACGTTATTTTATATAATAGGCTTAATAGGGGGAGAGTTGCATGGTAATACAATGCAGCTTTCCCTGTTTTTTGTTGCATTAATTGTCATAACTGTTCTTATCATGGCTTATTATAGGACTATATATCTATTATTATATCTGTTATTAACATTACTTGGCATATGGAGTATAGTTATAAATCCTGTACTTAAGGAAGAAAATATATTTTTAAACAAAGAGAATGAAGAAATAACTATAGTAGGGAAGGTAGTAGGGGTTAAAGAATACGATTATAAAAATCAGTATATTATAAAGCCTAACAAAGTAAGTAAGGTAAAATCAAAAATCCAGGTAGAAACTGATAAGCAATTTGAATTAGCTAAGGAGGGTGATGTAATTAATGCCATGGGGAAGGTAGAAGGTTTAGCTTTTCCAAGGAACCCAGGAGCATTTGATGAGCGGAGCTACATGCTTATAAGGGGTGTATCGAGTAAATTAAAGGCAAAAACTTTTAGCGTTAAACAAAGGAGAATTAAGGCTCAGCTAGTCTCAAGGGTACGAAGTTATTATGCTACTATGTTTGAAGATATTATGCCAGATAAAGAAGCACAAATCATGAAAGCCATGCTATTAGGTGATAAGGCTTTTTTATCAAGAGATATACAAAACCTATATAAGGATGTAGGCATTGCCCATGTATTAGCTATTTCAGGGCTTCATATCTCAATTATAGCAGGGATTTTATGGTGGATTTTAAAAAGGATTGGGCTTAATGAAAATATACAATCTCTAGCAGTTATTTTGCTATTATGGATATATGCATCCTTAACAGGCTTTAGTATATCTATAACAAGGTCAGCAACTATGATGACGGTATTAATTATTGCAAAATTAATAGATGAAAAGTCAGATTCTATAACAACTTTGAGTTTTGCAGCCCTAGTCTTGCTTTTCTATAATAGTCTATATTTGTGGGATATAGGATTTCAGCTCTCCTTTACAGCAGTAGGCAGCTTAATTTTGCTAACACCTTTTTTAAATAAAATTTATATTATCCCTAAAAAGATAAGGGATAGCATTGCGCCTGTAATGGCTGTAACACTTGGAACTACACCTATTATTGCATACCATTATTATGTTATTATACCCATTAGTATGATTATGAACTTATTATTAATACCTCTTATTACAATTGTTGTAACTGTGGGTTTTATAGCCATGCTTATTTCACCCCTTAGCATATCAATTGCCAAGCTCATAATAGGGAGTGGGTATTATTTACTAAAAATAGTAGAAAAAACATCAATTCTAGCCCTGAAAATTCCCTTTTCAAGCTTAATTGTGGGTAGACCAGATATAATAGAATTAATAATATACCTAGTATTTGTATCATTAGTATTGTTATATTTAAATATGGACTTAGATAAAAGAAAAGGCGCCCGCTATTATGTGTTTGGGGCTAACATATTACTACTTACTTTTATATGCCTAAAAAGGGTGTCACCAAGAGACTTAAGCGTTGCTTTTTTAGATGTAGGGCAAGGTGACTCTATAGTTGTAAGAACTCCTAATCATAAAACCTTTGTAATAGATGGTGGTATGGCTGGTAATGGTAAAAAGATTGAGCAGTTTTTGAAGTACAATGGTGTCCGCAAAATAGATGGGCTTATATTGTCCCATGCCCATTCGGATCATATGGATGGACTAGGAGAGCTTGCCCTAGTCTATACTATCGATAAACTCTTCCTTCCGGAACTAGCATTAGATGATGACACTTTTAAGGCATTTTATGATATAATACTATCGGTAGATATTCCTGTGCATATAATTGGGGCGGGAGATAGCATAAAAGATAAGGATATAATAATGGAATGCATTTATCCTTTTAAGGATTTAAAGTCTTTAAAGGGTAATGATACATCGGTAGTTTTAGTTTTGAAACATGGAATGGTATCATACTATTTTACGGGGGATATAGAAGAGTACTACGAAAGTCAAATGGCTAGGCATATAGATAGCAATGCTATTAACATACTCAAAGTACCACATCACGGCTCTAAGACATCATCCACCCAGCAGCTTATTAGTGCGGCAAGGCCTGACCTTGCAATCATTAGTTGTGGTAAAAAAAATCTATATAACCACCCCCACCCTGATGTAATGGAAAGATATAAAGAAAATAATGTGCCTATAAAAATAACAAAAGATGTAGGTGCCATTATCACATATAGTGACGGGAAAAGGCTTAGAATGGACCTAATGGAGGATAAAAGAATGTTATGGAAGTAATTAAGAATTTATATTTGTGTTATGGGCAAGAGGATTATATGAAAAAACAATATGTAGATAATATAAAGAAACAGATTATTGACCCTGCATATGAAATTATGAATCTTGAAGTATATGATGGTAAAGGTATTACTGTAGATCAGATTATAGACTTTGCGGAGACTATGCCTTTTATGAGTGAAAGAAGGCTTATGATTGTTAAGGATAGCGGTTTATTTAAGAGTGGAAAAAAAGATGAGTCAACTAAACTTGCAAACTATGTAGATAAGTTGCCAAATAGCGCTTGCATTATTTTCATGGAGACAGAAGTTGATAAGCGTCTTAGCTTATTTAAAAAAACCAATAAGGGTCATGTGGCTATAGAATTTAAGGTTCCAACAGATAAAGAGCTTGCCCTATGGACAAAAAAAGAATTAAATAAGCATAATGTTAAAATGAGTAATCAACTAATAGAATACTTTATTAGGGTTGTGCCTCATGGAATGGAAAGCATTATTAATGAGATAAAGAAGTTAGAATCATATAGCGCAGATGGGGAGATTACAAAAGAGCAGGTAGATAATGTATGTACCCAGTCCCTAGATATACGGATTTTTGAACTTGTTAGGATGTTAGGCAATAAAGATACAAGTGGAGTTTTAAATATATACTCAAATCTTCTAGAAATGAAGGAGTCGCCCATAGGAATCCTAGCAATGATGTCAAGGCAGTTTAGAATGATTTTAAAGGTAAAATATATGAGGCAAAAAGGTCACGGAAGCCAAAGCATCGTTAGCAGGACAGGTTTTAGGTCATTTATGGTAACGGAGTGTATTAAGCAGTCCTCAAACTTTACATTTGCCCAGTTAGAAGAAGCCATTAGGGAGTGCCTAGAAGCCGATGAAAATATAAAAACAGGCATGATGAAACCAGAACTAGCCGTCGAACTCATCCTAATCAAATACTCCAGCTAAGCGGGGGCGATCGAATCAAGTGGCAGGTAGGTCCTTTTTGGGGCAAGCAACTAGCGTTGAAAAGCCCCCAAAAGGACCTACCTGCCTACCCAATATACCTCGTCAATAGTTTGCAAATATAAAAGGGTGGGTATACTGTATTCAACACTTTTGCAACCTTGGTTGTGTGTGTTGAATATAGTATACCCACCCTGATACTTATGCGATTTTATTAACCTTTTTAGCTAATGATGATTTTTTACGAGCTGCAGTTTTCTTATGGAAAATTCCTTTTGATGTAGCTTTATCGATAGCAGCAATAGCGTTAACTAATTCTGCTTTAGCTTCTTCTACATTGTTATTTTCTGTTGCAACAACAACTTTCTTGATTGCTGTTTTAACTGAAGAACGGATTGATTTATTACGAGCTGCTTTTGTTGCATTTACCTTGATTCTTTTCTTTGCTGATTTAATATTTGCCATTAAGGCACCTCCTGAAATACTGTATATACTTATCGACACGGTTGATTAAGTTATTGGGGAATAACGAACATATTTATAAGTTCTATTAATCAAAGTA
>CAYUEJ010000064.1:2623-8196 GCA_964442565.1 uncultured Candidatus Epulonipiscium sp. | reverse complement strand
ATAAAAAAACTTTTTGATAAAATGAAGCACACACTAGAGCCAAGAGAAGCTGCTGTAATCGAGATGCGATATGGTCTCGATAATAAAGAAGAAAAAACTCAGCGGGAAATAGCTGAAATATTAGGTATCTCTAGATCTTATGTTTCAAGAATTGAAAAAAAAGCTTTAAAAAAACTCAGCCTAGAATTAAATAAAGAATAACAAAAAGTCCTGTTTTTAAGGACTTTTTGTTATTCTTTATACTAATTTTTAAAGTACTCTTTTAATACCAATTAGTGGTTTACCTGATGTTCTAAATGCCGTTCCTGTAGTTATCCCTGTTTTTTCTGTACTAGAGTGGATAATTTGGTTATTCCCCATGTATATTCCAACGTGAGATATATTCCCATTATGTCCATAGAACATTAGATCCCCTACTTGTACATCCGAAGAACTAACCTTATATCCATTGTTAGCATACTGAGCAGTAGAGCTACGGCTTAGTGATATTCCAAAGTTTTTATATACTTGTGATGTAAAGCCTGAGCAGTCTACTCCCTTTGTTAAACTATTCCCTCCATAAACATAAGGGTTGCCTAAAAATTGTTTTGCGTATGCAATAACATCGTGTCCCTTACTTCCATTTGAGGTACTTGAAGCACTTTTGTTAACATCTTTTAATAATTTATCCTTTGCACTCTCTTTTCCAATATTAAGGTATTCTTTTGCAATATATCCTTGTGTTCCATCTGATGTAGCTACTTTTACCCATTCACTTCCTATATCTTGTACAGATAATACTGTGGCAGGTGCTACCTTTGCTAATACACTACTATTTGTAGAAGTATCTTTTCTTAAATTTACAGTTGTAGTTGCTACTGCAATAGTTTTTTCAGCTGCCGCCTTAGGTGCTGCTGCCTTTTTACTAGGTAATTGATCTATTAAAAGTCCATCAACAAATTCTCTATGAATATATCCTTCTTCATTTCCATTTTGTATTAAATACCAGTCCCCAACTTTAGCATGGGCATATACAACATTATTCTTATATACCTGAGAAATTACTGCCCCATCATAATCAGCAGTATTCCTTACATTTACACTATTAGCATTTATAACACCTTTTGCTTTTTGGATATCTACATACTCACCACTTATATATCCTAATTCATCTGTATCCGTTTCAATTGCATACCATCCATCTGCTGCTTTATTTAAAATATGTATGTAATCATTAGTTCCTACTGAACTTATAACTTTATGATTTGTACCTGCACCTTTTCTAACATTTAGAGTTGCCACATTTACATTACCATATGCATTTGCATATATATTTTGACTGAGCATTAACACCCCTAGTGTTGCTCCAGCTAATACCTTATACATTTTTTTGAGATTCATTTGAGAATTTCCCCCCCATTTATTTATCTGATTTTAAATTATTATTTATGGTTTCTTGATATTTTACTATTTTATTATATATATTACGTCTTTGTTACAAATCTATTATATGAATTATTTTCCTATTTGTCAATTAGTTTTAGCAAATACTTTTTTTCTACACTGGTTTTTGTGCTTTTTACATTAATTTCTGCAATTCTATTTGAAATCTGATATAATATTTAGGTACTAAATAAAATAACATAAAAAATGATAAGGGGATATTTATATGCGACATTTTAAACGAATAACTATGATACTTCTGAGCTTGTTACTTGCAGCCAATGTTATGGTTTTTGCATCACCACAACCTTTATATGATGTAATTGTTGTAGGAAGCGATCCAGAGGGAATATCTGCAGCCGTATCTGCTGCACGTGAGGGGTTAAATGTGCTTCTCATAGATAAGCGTAATCAACCTGGTGGACTTTACACATCCGGTATGCTTAGCATGCTTGATATGAATTATAAGAAATCAAATTCTATAGAAATGGTTAACGATGGGTTTTATAAGGAATTTTATAATCAGGTAGCTTACGATACTAGTATTGATATTGATCATACTAAGCAGTACTTTCTAAACCTATTACGTAATAATAAGGTTACTCTTGTGCTTGGTGTTAGTGACTACACACCTATTATAGAAGGAAATGCTGTTAAGGGTGTTACATATACTAAAAATGGTCAGCGCCACATGAATTCTTCTAGTATGGTAATTGATGCCACCCACGATGCCCAGTTTTCTCGTATGGCTGGCGCACCCTATGTGCTTGGTAGGGAGGATTTAGGTGTTAAAGACGAATATGCTGCTGCAACCCTAGTTTTCTCTGTATCTGGGGTTGACTGGCTTACAGTTACTAGGTATTTAAACGGGGATAACTCCATTTATACAGGGGCTAACTCGGGTGTTGCCTGGGGTTATGAACAAATGCTAAATTATACTAGCTCTTCCCCCCGTATTCAGCTACGAAGATTGAATATGTCGAGACAAAAAGATAATAGCGTTGTTATCAACGCCTTACAAATTTTCGGGGTAGATTCATTAGATGAAAAATCTAAGCAAGAGGCATACTCACTAGCTATTTCTGACTTAGAAAATATAGTTAAGTTCTTACGTAGCAATGCCCCTGGCTTTGAAAATGCTTCTTTGCATCGTATTGCCGATGAATTATATATTAGAGAAGGAGTTCGCATTGTTGGTGAAAATACCCTCTCTGGCGAAGATGTTTTTACAAACAAAAACTATCATAATAAAATTGCATACGGTAGCTACCCTACAGATTTGCAGGCTACGAAAAGAGATTATTCAGGTGGTACAATCTTAACAGGACGTAATTTATATACAGTTCCTTTTGGTATTATGCTTCCAAAAGATATTTCAAATTTATTAGTTGTTGGACGCTCTGCTGGGTATGATAGCATTGCTCACAGTAGTGCACGTACAGTACCTGTTGGTGTTGCCCTTGGGCAAGCAGCCGGCATAGCCTCTGCATATAGTATCACTAACAATGTTTTACTAAAGGATATAAATGATTCTGCTGATCATATGATTAACGTACAAAATAGGCTGAGGGCTGTAGGTGTTGACCTTGATACACCGCTTCCTAACAATCATCCTGAAAAAAATAGCTGGGCTTATTCATACATGCAAAACTTAAGATCACAAGGCCTACTATCTATGGAGCATAATTATGTAAACCATTATTATTGTGATGAGGCAGCCACCAACGAAACTGCTAGGCGCATCATAACTTTAATAAAGCAAAACTCAAATCTTCCTATGGGAAATGTTGTGTTTAACCCTGTGTATGATGATGGACTTAATCAAACAGGTACTTTAAATATTGTTAACCAAATGCTTGGGACAAATTATACTAACTTCCATGATTTAATTGCAAATAATATTATTGATGATACGGTCGGTCTTCATATAACAGGCTCTAGCCAGCTAACCAATGCTCATATATACGCTCTTATGGATAATGTTGTGAGCCATATAAGGAATGTTCACAATATGCCGGTTCCTAGCATTGAACAAATTACTAGATATGATAATTCAGGTAACATTATCTGCTATTAACCATATATTGTAATAGAAATATATCCTTAGAAAGAGATGATATAATTATGTTTTCTTTATATCCTCCTGTAATGAGTAGACAGACCCTAGGGGAGCTCGTTGTAGATGTTCGCACGAACCCAATGTTAGCCCCCCTAGCTCCTATACCTGGCACTCCTGTTAGCGTAATAGAAACAACCCCCTCTGGTGAGGAGATTGTTATAGAAGAACTTATAACTAATGAGTCGGGGCAAACACCAGTAATATCTCTCCCGGCTCCTCCTGAAGAGCTTTCCTTTGACCCACTTAATACTATTAAACCTTTTTCATCCTATATTATTAGGGCAACCCCCGAGGGATACAACCCCGTAACCGTAGTAGGCTCACAGATTTTTTCTGATGTTCAGTCAATTCAACCCATACAACCCGAGGCTTTTTCCAGATCCTACAGGCAAGGGCAGATTTATATTATTGGGCCACCTACCTTATTTGGTGATTTCCCACCTAAGATTCCGGAACCTGAGCTAAAGGATACTGGCCCTGCTTCTGGATTGGTTGTGCTTGATAGTCCCATTGTTCCTGAATATGTAATTGTACATGATGGGGTTCCTAATAATGTAAATGCCCCTAATTTTAGATTGCCATATAGGGATTACATTAAAAATGTTGCCTCTTCCGAAATATTCCCAACTTGGCCTAGGTCTACTATAGAAGCTAATGTTCTTGCTATAGTGTCCTTTACCTTAAATAGGGTTTATACAGAGTGGTACCGCAATCAAGGTAAAAATTTTACAATTACTAGCTCTACCGCCTATGACCATGCATTTTTTAATGGTAGAAATATTTTTGATTCTATTTCGCGTGTTGTGGATGATCTTTTTTCCACTTATATATTGAGAACTGGCCATACACAACCACTATTAACACAGTATTGTGATGGGGTTCAAGTTCAGTGCCCTACATGGATGACCCAATGGGGATCTAAGAATCTTGGTGAGCAAGGTAAAAGCGCCATAGAAATACTAAGGTCATACTATGGTAGCAATATTTACCTAACAACCGCACCACAGGTCCTAGGTAGCCCCGAATCATATCCTGGCACACCCCTCAAACTGGGTTCTTCCGGGCCTGCCGTTCGTACAATACAAAACCAACTTAACAATATTTCTAGAAGCTTCCCTAAAATACCTAAGGTTGCAACAGATGGAGTGTTTGGCCCTAGCACCGAGGAGTCCGTAAAGGTATTCCAAGAAGTATTCCACCTGACCCCCGATGGCATTGTAGGTAGGGGCACCTGGTATAAGCTATCCCAAATCTATGTAGGCGTAACCCAGATAGGCGAGCTTATTTAAGGGATATATTACGATGTGTCAGATAGGTCCTTTTTGGGGCTTTTCAACGCGAGTTGAGAGCCCCAAAAAGGACCTATCTGACACCCATTTACTGGGTTCTTATTGCTGATAAAGCTGATAATTTCATTGCTCTTTTTGCCGGGAAGTACCCTGCTACTAGACCTATAACCGTAGAGAATCCTAAGGCAAATAAAGATAGCCATGCAGGTATTATTGATACGTATGTTTTAACATCCCCATACCCACCACCCATGCCTAGAAATCCTTCTGCAAATCCCGCTCCAAACCTATTTAACACCCATGAAATCAGATAACAAAATGCTACTCCTATTAGCCCACCTATAAATCCTATAAAGGCTGATTCTATAAGGAACATCTTCCTGATATCAGAGATAACTGCCCCGATTACTTTCATAATCCCTATCTCCCTTGTTCTTTCGTAAATAGCCATAATCATTGTATTGGTAATACCTATAGCCGCAACTAAAAGTGATATGGCCCCTATACCACCTAGTACAAGCTGAATCCCCTGCGCCATCTTATTCATCTCGTTTAGGGTATCCATATTACTATATGATGAGTAGCCCAGGGTTTCTAACTCCTGTTGCACGGCTGTTACATTATTCATATCATCGACCTTAACTTTTATGTTTTGATAGACCCTATTAGGTTTTTTCTTTGGTATTGATTTATCATTTAACAGGGCCTCATACTTCTCTTTCTCGTCAATTAAACTAAGCACA
>CAYUEJ010000064.1:0-2613 GCA_964442565.1 uncultured Candidatus Epulonipiscium sp. | reverse complement strand
TATATATTATATGCCGTTTCCCAGTTGCCTTCTGGGAGAATCCCAGCTATTTTCACATCTAATGGTTTGGGTGGCTTTATTTTCTTAACCCCCTGTCCAAAATCCTGATTACCTTGGTTGCTATGTGGGTTCTGATCTTCAAAGGTTATTTGCACCTTATCCTCAAAGTAATTAACTGGCGCTCTTTCTCTATGTTCCCAGTTTGGAACCTTACCTTTCTTTGTCAGTTCATTTGGCATTTCAGCGCCCATCATAATTACATTTTCTTCTGCTGGCAACATATCCCTACCCTCAGCGGCAGTATAATCTAGGGCCTCCATCATTTCTGAGTCCATCCCTATTATGTTTACACCCCACGGAGTTACATATTTACCTATAATCAAATTTGCTTGAAGGTCAATGGTAGGTATAACCATTTGCACATTGGGTATCTTCTTAAATTTCTCAATTGCCTTATCATCTAATTGGCCACTATTACTGCCTGTACTTCCACCCATGTCAACCCATCCACCACCAGCTGAGTAGACCTCTATAACGGTTAGGCTCCCCCACTGTTCTACCTGGTTTTTAAAATTCGCACTCATTGCAAGGCCTAGTGAAATCATAAGAACAATAGAGCTAGTTCCTATAATAACACCAAGAACTGTTAACGATGTTCGGAGCTTACGCCGCCATAAGTTTCCGATACTCATGCGAATTAAATCTATATTATTCATTCTAGATCAAACTCTATTTCTTTCTCTTCTTTTCTTTTTTTGCGAATTATTATTGTTGTAATAAGGGCTGCGGCTAATATTGCAATACCCCCTATGATTATTGGTAGTTTCTTATTTTTCTCTTCTGGCATAGGCATCTCTTCCATATCATCTGGGAATTCTTCCATCATTTCCATTACTTCAAACTCGAAATCTTTTCTAATTTGGACAATTTCCCCTGTAGTTTCCTCATATTCCACTACGATAGTACCATTTAACATCCCAGCTACTTCTGGGATTATAGTTGGTGAATAATATTCGCTTGCCCCTTTTTCCAAATTACCTACAAACATCTTATTCTCCTGCACAGTAAAGCCTTCACCCTCAGTATAAATCATAAGATTACTAATATTTGTTTTGCCAGTATTATATAGATTTATGTTAAGTGGCATTGGCATTCCTAAAGTAAACACATCCATTTCTATTTCTGCAATGTCTATTTTTGTGGTTTGCTCCACCGGAATTCCAATATTTTCAGTTGCAGTTATTTGGTTACCATTAGCATCTTCATATTCAAGTTCTAGTTCAACTTGGTATGTTTTTGGAAGAGCATTAGGAATGGTATACATAGTAATATTTTTAGTTACCATTTCCTCAGGTGAAAGATCTGCAATATAGAATGTATTACTTGCATTTACAGGCGTAAATACATTTCCAGCATCGTTCTCCCCTTGCTCCTTAACAGTTAAATTTGCCTTTAAGTTATGCACGGATTTAATCTTATTTGTATTTAAAAAGCCAATTTCTAATTGAAATTCCTCGCCTGCTTTTACAATAGTAGGTGTTACCTTATACTCTCCTACTATTACCTTTGGCTGGCCTTTTTTGCTCTCCTCTTCATCTTCTTCATCCTTATCCTTTTCATCTTTCTTAGGATTGCTTATGCTAACGCTTGTATACTGCTTAAATGTAATTTGTTCCCCCTCTGTTGGCGAGTCGTAGCTAACTTCTATTTTAATAGGATGGCTTTGGCTACCTGCATTGGGGGTAGCAGACATAGTTACGCCATACTGCCTTTTAGTTCCCTTTGTCATCTCTTGAATCATAAATAAATTTTGAGAGTTTGGAACTATGGATTCTGGATCTTCGGCAGCTACTGAAACCTTTATATTCTTGGCAGTCCCCTTGGGAACAGATAAGGTAAACTTAACATTAAAAGTTTGCCCTACCCCCATAGTTGCACTTGGTCCAATTATATTGTCAACTAACACCTCTCCGTTAGTTATTGTCCCTCCTTTAAGTGGGATATATATATATTGCTGCTTGTCCTCTACAATTCCCCCAATTTCATCCTGATAGGAATAATTAATTTTTATAGGAAGCATGTTTTGTTTAGGGTTTGTTATTACTTTGACTGTAAAGTTAGCATAGGCTGATTGATTGGCTGGTATTTTTGAAATATATTTAACATTACTGCCACCTACTATTGCCATCTCTTCTTTGTTTTCAAGCTCCACTTTTACCTGTTTGGCCTCTGAATCACCTATATTTTTAACTTTAATTTTAATGGGCTGAGCCTCCCCTGGCTTAACATCAGTTAAGCCCTCAATAGAGAACTCAAGTCTTGGTGGCATAAAGTCACTTGTAACCCTAAGGGAAACTGTTTCAACTGTTCCTGCAAGGTTAAACTGTAATTTGTAGTTTCCTGCCTTTACAGCTTTACTTGTTTCGATTTCAAAAGATGCCCTTGATGATGATTTGGGTGAAATAGAAGATATCTTGAATTTACTAGCTTCTTTTATACTTATTCCTTCAACCTTATCACCTTCAATAGATACACTCATAGATGGATTTCTAACAGTAGCTGTTCCTGTGTTTTCAATTAAAAGGTCTACTTTTTTTGTCTCTCCTGCTACCA
>CAYUEJ010000063.1:0-8248 GCA_964442565.1 uncultured Candidatus Epulonipiscium sp. | reverse complement strand
TATAATTGCAAGCACTTTAACGAAATTCTTATGACTTTTCACTATATACCCTCACCGGGTTTTCGTCGCAAGTTGTTGGGATGGTATGTCCCAGCGCCACCTCCTTCGGCCGGATGGCCGCAGAGGCAAGCGGGACATACGATGCCCACCATTGCGACTACACCCCCTAGTTGGCGTCTAAAACCTAGATATGGTTTGGCCTAGGCCTCCCATGTGATCAAATTCTAGGGCTTGATCCTCGTATATAAATATTACGCCGTCAATCCATTCGCCGCCATATTCCCTTTGGAGGAATGTTTCTTCTAGGGTTATGCCTGTAATAGCCCCACCTGCTGAGCCCTGGAAATATCCTGACTTCCAGCTTGATTCATCCGGGTTATTATTTTCAGTTAGGTTAACTGTAGCTATTAGCTGACCATTCTCATCTTCTACCTTGGCAACTTCTATGCCAAGCCCGTCAAATAGCATTTTAGAAAGATTTTCTGCTAAAATTTCTAGTTTCCCTTGTAACTCAATACTGTCCGCTATTGGGACTTTAGAAAAAATTTCTTTTTCATAAGTATCAATATCACCACTGTATATTATGAACATTGATTCCCCTTGTGCTGGTTCTTCTATAACTTGATCACCGTCTGTTTTAGATTGATTTAGTTTTTCGATTTCCTCGTCTAATTTTTGAAAATTTTGTTGCAGCTCCTGTATTTCCTGCTTAAGCTCTACATTTTCCTGTGTTACCCTGGTTACCTCTTTGGTCAAGTTATAATTTTCTTCTTTTGCTGTGTTAGAGCAAGCTGTGGTAGCTACTATAATCCCCGTTAATACAAGTATCATATATATTGTTTTTTTCATATTGTCCTCCTTATTATATTTGTGTCATATCTATAGTTTACCACCTTTTTCACCTAATTTCTATGTGAGGATATATTTTTATATTCTAAGTCCCTTAGGATGTTCCTTGGTACTGGGTAATTCAAATTAAAACTACAAAAAAACTCCCCTAGTGAATTAAATTAACATCATCAGGGGAGTTTCTTATATCTATCCTATAACAACGGATGCTCATCCATTGCTTTTATACGTTCCCATCTTCTATCTACTTCTACCTGGGTTGAATCCATGATATCTGCATACTCTGGCTTCATTAGATGTCTTGTTCTACCCATTAGCTTATAGAATTCCACCACGTCTATCTTCTTATTGCCTTTTTCAGGATTATAAGTGATAGTTGTAATGCCATTTTCTATTTCATATAGTGGGTGGAAGCAGGAGTTAACTCCAGCTTCAATTACGCTACGCTCATAGCGAGGATCATCTCCCCAGTTTAGGGGACAGGCTGATAAGGCCTTGATAAATACCAGTCCGTATTTATTAGCATACTGCTGAGCCTTGGCTGCCTTTTTAATGAAATCTGTTGGGTGTGACTCAGATACCGTTGCTATATAAGGGATATTGGTAGCTGCAAATATTTGTGGTGAATCTTTTGTAAAGGTTTCCTTACCATCTTGGGCTACCCCCAAATGGGATGTGGAGGTTCTTGCTCCCTTTGGCGTTTGGTATGATAGTTGGTAACCTGTGTTCATATACCCACCATTATCATATTCAAATATAATCATCTTATGGTTACGAAGCGCCGCGCCTATTGCCGGCCCCATACCGATATCAAGCCCACCATCACCCGTTACCATTACAAAGGTAATTTCTTCATCTGCAGGTATTTCGCCTCGCCTTTTTTTCTCATGGTAGACTTCTACGATTCCTGAAAGTGTTCTGCCCCACTTTGGAATAAGTTATGAACATAGGTAGTCCTAAAAGCAGTCTTTGGATAACCAGTTGTCGTTACCATCCCACATCCTGTATGGAAAAGCAGCACAACATGCCCTACTAACCCCTTAAGGAGAAGATTAAGATTTACTGGGATACCACATCCTGGACAAGCCCCGTGCCCTCCAACCATACGCTTTGGCATAGCTGTACTATCTTTAACTAATCCACCTTTAACACTCATGGTCTTTGTCTCTGGGTCTTCTGTTACAGTTGTAAAATTAGGTGAAAGCTCTTCCTTGGTTAGTGGATTAAAGTATTGGGTTGGCTCATATCCTGGTTTGCCCTTGTAATGTCCATAGTAATCAAACTTTGCAACCTTTTCTTTATCAGCAAGCTTAAGGCCAAGTTCAAATATCTTCTCTGCATCTTCTACATAAAAGTCTTTGCCTGATAAACCATATACCCGTGATATTACATCTACATCGGATTTGTAGTCGTGGAGTGTTGCCTTAATCTCAAGTGACATATTACCCCCACCTGCTCCATAGCTATCCTGCCTATCAAGCACTACAAGGGATTTTAGATTTTTGGCCATATTATAAATATGCTCAGTGGGCCAAGGGCGAATTACATTAGTTGTAAATACCCCAACCTTCTTGCCGTCTTTTCGCATTTTGTCTACTGCTTCTTTAACAGATCCATAGGCAGAGCCCAGTATAAATATACCAACTTCCGCATCTTCCATCTCGTATGCTTCCAAAGTATTATATTGACGGCCTGTTAGCCTAGCATATTCATCAAATACATCTGTTATGGCCTTCCTAGCATCTTCCATTGCTAAGTGTAGCTGATATTTATTATTAATTATATCTGGTTCATTCATATATGAACCAAATGTTGCTGGCTTGGCTGGATTTATGGCTGTATATTCCGGATCATATTTACCTATAAAGTCTTGTACATCCTTATCGTTAGCAATTACCTTGGTTCTGCGTTTCTGATGGCTTGTAAAGAAACCATCAAATCCAACTATAACCGGGAGCATTACTCTTTCTGCTACCTTAAGAGCTATAATATTCATGTCATATACTGATTGGGCTGTCTCGGCATATAGTGTTACCCAGCCTGTGTTAAGTGTGTACATAATATCACTTTGGTCACCCTTAATTGAAAGTGGTCCTGATACCGTACGGCATGCAAGATTCATAACCATAGGCATACGTGTTCCAGATTGTACCGGAAACTGTTCTAGTGCATAAAGCAGTCCGTTAGCTGATGAAGCATTAAATACTCGTCCACCACCTACACATGCACCATAACAAACACCGGCTGCTCCGTGCTCCCCATCTGCAGGTATTAACTTAACATCATGTAAACCTTCTGCTCTTAATAAGTCTAAGTGCTCTGCTATTTCTGTTGAAGGAGTAATTGGGAAGTAGCCCATAACATGGTAGTTAATCTGTTTGGCCGCATAGGCTGCTAGTTGGTTACCACTATCAAATACAATTTTTTGTTCTACCATTATTTAGCTCCTCCTTTATCCGGTTCAACTTCATTTTCAAAAGACTGGACATCCACTATAGCACTAGATCCTACATCTTCAAATTCCATATGCTCAACAATTAGCTCCTGGTTACGAACATGAATATCCCATAGCTTATCAAACCCTCTTTCTTCCACTGCTACAAGGGCAGCTACTGGGCATACTTCTACACATCGTAAACACCCCTTACAATGGTGATAGTCAGGCCCTAGGTTAACCATTGCAGGTTTATTTCGGTATTCCCCTGGTACAAACTGATAAACCATATCAGGACATGCAGTATCACAAAGGCCACAGTTAATACACCTTTCTTTAAGGAATTCTGGAACAAATCCTTCCCTACTTGCTAGCATATCGTTGGAAATCATGCTGCCCCTATGGGGGTTAAGACCACCTATTGGTGCATTATCCCATCCCCAATCATATTTAACTTCCTTTGCTTCCACATACTCATACTTATCACCTGGGACGTACTCCTTCATTGTAGTTTCTTCGTAACCCCTTCTAACACCACGTAAGTTCCCCTCTAATGCTGCAGGGTACTTTTTACCAATGGCATTGTCAACTGCTTCTTCAATTGACTCTAATGGAATAAATCCAGATGCCTTAGCCAAGGCACCCAGCATCACCATATTTACTCTTGTCTTCTCTTCTATTGCAATCTTAAGAGCGTCAACGCAGTATACCTTACCTGCATATAACTTCAGGCGATCCCTTACCTCATCCGGTGTGCTATCTGAGTTAATAACAACGGATGTTTCCTCTGTAACACCTGATGTAACTGCTACCTTGCCCGCCAGTGCTTCATGGAATAATCCAAGTAAATGGGGCTCTGTTATAGGTGTACTGATTCTAATCTCTTGCTCCGGGTCGCACCAACGGATAAAAGACTTTACTGGCGTTCCCTTCTTCTCTGAACCATAGCTTGCAAAACTAGAACTATTAAGCCCTAGTTGAAGGGCACCTATTTCACCAAGAATTTTACCACTTAAATTCGCACCAAGTCCTCCAACACTTTCTAATCTTATCTCATAAAAGCCACGTTCATTAACTATAGGTAATGATATTATTGGAGCTGTCATATACTTCCTCCTTATAAATGTCTAGATTAATTTAAAACACTGTATCTAGTATCTACCCTTTTACATATTTTATGTAAAAAGATCGAAACATTTTAATATCTGTACTATATCTTCTTCTTGTAACTCTTCTGCTGGACTTTTTTCATTTTTTCGTTTCTCCTGGCTGGTTATTTTATTCTCTAATTGGCTAATTTTTTTAAGCAGGCATGATATCTCTTCTTTTTCTTTTCGGATTGATCTGAACTGAGGGTATTCGTTGTGGATGTGATTTTTAATTTTTAGAAATAAGTTTTCTCTCTCCATTATAAGATCTGAGTACAATTCAAAAAATGCTAATACTATACCCATCCCAATACTTAATATAATCATTATTGAATTAATATTCGATTCTCCAAGTCCTACCGTGAGGGTTTCTAATAATGTCATAGTTATAATACTAAACCACAAAAGTCTTTTGCCTTGGGTGGCTACGGATTCTATTGTTGATACTTTAAACTTACCTATCTTAACACTATAAAAAGAATCCTTAATTAGTGAGTCTAAGTCGACTGCTTCTTTATCATCATAGTTATTATACTTATCAATCAGTAGTCTTATTAGTCTTACTTCACTTTCTGGTTTATATGCTTTTGGGTTTAAATAAATATCAATACTTCTACTAACATTTTTTAAGTTATTATTGAACATAACAATACTTAAGGATGTCCATAAAAACAGGATACAGTTTAAAACTAAAAACATTATTATCATAAAATCCCCCTCTACTTGTAAAAAATATATTATCTTATATACATTCTATTATAATCCATTTTTTGGTAGATGCAAGACCTATATGCTTTTAGCTTTAATTTTCTTTGGTTTTACTTATTTCCAAAATCATTTCTTCTATTATTTTACTTGCATTTCTAGCTGCTAAATTGACAAAATCATCAAAGTTTACCTCTGCACTCTGATCTGCCTTATCCGAGATTGCTCTTATAACTACAAAGGGTACTTTGTTTAAGAAACATGTATGAGCTATAGCTGCCCCTTCCATTTCTGCGCAGTATGCTGTGAAATTTGTATAAATTTCTTCCTTTACCTTCATGCTAGAGATAAACTGGTCTCCGCTAGCAATTCTTCCTACATATACCTTCTGGCTACCCTGTAACTGGCCCGCCCCCTTTCTGGCTATTTCTACAAGCCACTTATCCGCCTCAAAAAACTGCTTGTCCATGCGCGGGATAAATCCCTTTTCGTGCCCGAATGCTGTAACATCCATATCATGTTCAACTGTATCACTTGAAATAATGATGTCCCCAATGTTTATATCAGGGTGTAATCCTCCTGCTACTCCTGTGTTGATGATATAGGAAACACCAAAAATATCAATTAAAACTTGTGTACATACAGCTGCGTTTACTTTGCCTATGCCGCAGCGTACTAGTACAATCTTTTGTCCCTCCATTTCTCCTTCGTAGAATTCCATACTAGCAATACTCCTAGTATTAGTGATATTCATCTTTCTACGAATTACAATAATCTCCTCTTCCATTGCGCCTATAATTCCTATTATTCTCATTTTATTAGCTCCTTACATGTTTTATATATATTATACATAATTTTCGCTTTTTCTAAAAGCCTTTTTAGCTGTTTTTGTAGATAATTACCACATGCAAATGGCCGGGGTAATATCCTCAACACTTTTTCAACGTCAGTTGTGTGTGTTGGAGATATTACCCCGACCATCCTATTACTGAAACTCTCCGTACTTTCTAAATCTTTCATAACGTCTTTCTACAAGCTCATCTACTGGAATCTTCACGAGCTCTTGTAGCTGCTGCTTCAAATAAGCCTCAAGCAATCTTGCCGCGGTTTCTGGGTCTATATGGGCACCACCTTCTGGCTCATCTATGACCTTATCAATTATCTTAAAGTCATATAAGTCCTGGGCGATGATTTTCATTACCCCCGCTGCTTCTTCTGCTCTTGAGCTATCTTTCCAAAGAATGCTTGCAAATCCTTCCGGAGATAGGATAGAGTAGATTGTATTTTCCTGCATAAATATCCTATCTGCCACTCCTAAAGCTAAGGCCCCACCACTTCCGCCTTCTCCTATAATTCCTGAAATAATAGGTGTGCGAAGTCTTGACATTTCCAAAAGATTACGGGCTATGGCCTCTCCCTGCCCTCTTTCTTCAGCCTCTAAACCACAATAGGCTCCCGGTGTGTCTATTAAGCAAATAACTGGACGATTAAATTTCTCGGCTTGTTTCATTAGCCTAAGCGCCTTACGGTAACCCTCCGGGTGGGCCATGCCAAAATTATTAGCAATATTTTCTTTGGTATTCATTCCTTTATTTTGGGCAATAATCGTAACTGCAATGCCATCTAATCTAGCAATACCAGCAATAATAGAGCTATCATCTGCAAATGCCCTATCCCCACGCAGTTCTATAAAGTCATCAAAAATCTGCTTTATATAATACTGGGCATTAGGCCTTTCCTGTTTTCGTGCTAGCTGCACTCTATCCCATGGACTAAGCTTATTCATATGTCATCACCCCCTGTGGTTGGTGTAGTGACAGTAATGTAGAAAGAGTTTCCTTCATCTCTCTACGCCTAACAATGACATCTACCATCCCATGTTCTTGTAAGAATTCTGATTTTTGAAATCCATCAGGTAGTTTTTGTTTAATAGTTTGCTCAATAACCCTAGGTCCTGCAAATCCCACCAGGGCTCCTGGCTCTGCTAGGATAATATCCCCTAGCATGGTAAAGCTTGCTGTTACTCCGCCCGTCGTAGGGTTTGTTAAAACTGTTATATATAATAAACCTGCGTCATCGTGCCTTGCAAGAGCCGCGCTTGTTTTGGCCATCTGCATTAGTGAAAATATCCCCTCTTGCATACGTGCACCACCAGATGCTGTGAATAAGATAAGTGGTAATTTATGATCTGTGGCATATTCTATTGCCCTTGTGATTTTTTCCCCAACAACTGATCCCATACTTCCCATCATAAATCTGCTATCCATAACCCCTAAAACAACTTTCATCCCAGCTATTTTAGCCCTTCCTGTTATAACTGCCTCTTTTTGTCTGGTCTTAGATTTAGCTATCTCTAGCTTCTCTCCATAGGCGTCATAATTAAGTGGATTTACCGAGGTCATCTGCCTATCTAGTTCATGCCAGCTACCCTTATCTATGATTTGGTGTATACGGGTTCTAGGTGCTATAGGGAAATTATAATTACAATCTGGACATATACCATGATTATGTTTAATATCCTGGCTATATATAGCCCCTTTGCAATCAGGGCATTTTATCCACATGCCTACTGGTACTTCTGGTTTTTTATCCACATCTTTCTCTAATCTACCCCTAATCTGTGCATAGTTAGGTTTTCTAAAGATTCCTTTAAGCACTATTTATCCTCCTCCATACCTTTCATTATAGATGTTAATTCCCTTTCAATAAAGGAGGTATCAAAATCTCCTGATTCAAATTGCGGGGTATGAATAAGCCCATACTGAAAATCCGTATTCGTATCTATACCCTCAATTTGTAGTTCCCCTAATGCCCTACGCATAACGCTAATGGCTTCATCCCTATCTTTTCCATAGGTTATTATTTTTACTAACATTGAATCATAAGTGTGTGGCACACAATAGCCATCATAAATAGCAGTCTCAACCCTTACATTGCGCCCTCCTGGGAGGTGGAGACCTGATATACTGCCTGCACATGGCCTAAAGTTAAAGTTTGGGTTTTCAGCATTTATCCTGCACTCAATAGAATGACCCACAATATGTATATCATCTTGAGTAAATGATAACTCCTCACCTGCCGCTACTCTTATTTGTTCTTTAACCAGGTCCAC
>CAYUEJ010000062.1:0-8335 GCA_964442565.1 uncultured Candidatus Epulonipiscium sp. | reverse complement strand
AGAAACTGCAAGGACCACTGAGAATAGGGTAAAATTAGATGTGTATATGGAAGAAGAGCTAGATAATAAGCTGCAAATCCTAAACACTCAGATTAAGCACCAGCCCAAAGTCAAAATAACCTATTTTGAGCAAGATGAAAAGAAGGATGGGGGTACTTATGTGTCAGTTATGGGTAGAGTGAAGAAGATAGATCAGTATAAACGAATTATTTTGATGAATAATGGTACAAAAATTAATATTGATGATATGATTGATATAGAGGAAATAGAGTGTAAAATATAATTTAGCCTTATAAACTGATTTTTAGAAAGAGGGGATATTCATGCATTATAGAAACTTTACAAAAAACAACATACAGGTATCAGCCTTAGGTTTTGGTTGTATGCGTTTGCCAATACTAGACAATGATTCAAGCAAGATAGATGAGAAAAAATCTATTGAAATGCTAAGGTATGCCATAGATAATGGAGTCAACTATATTGATACGGCCTACACATATCACGGTGGTAATAGTGAGCCCTTGGTTGGTAAAGCATTAAAGGATGGCTACAGGGAAAAGGCCTATATTGCTACAAAGCTTCCAAGCTGGTTAATCAAAAATCATGAGGATTGCCATAAGTACTTAGATGAACAATTAGAAAAACTAGATACAGAATATATTGATTTTTATTTGCTTCATACTTTAAATAAGGAATACTGGGAAAACCTAAAATCTGCAGATGTCTTGAAATTTATACAGGAAGCAAAAGATGCTGGTAAGATCAAAAATATAGGTTTTTCATTCCATGATGATTTAGATACATTTAAAGAAATTATTGATTACTACGATTGGGATTTTTGCCAAATTCAACTTAACTACGTAGACCGGGAGTATCAAGCCGGCGTAGAAGGTCTAAAGTATGCATATGATAAGGGTATATCTGTAATTGTTATGGAGCCAATAAAGGGCGGAAGGCTTGTAAATCCATCTGATGAGATTAAAGATATCTGGAACCAAAGCGATGTTAAAAGAACACCGGCAGAGTGGGCTCTTAGGTGGGTACTAAACTATAAAGAAGTATCAATCTTATTAAGTGGTATGGGTAATATGGATCAGGTTAAGGAAAATATAAAGACTGTTTCGGATTCAAAAGAAAATCACCTAAGTAAAAAAGAAGTTGAATTGATAGATAGGGTTACAGAGATTTACCAGGATAAAATTAAAGTTGGCTGCACTAGTTGTGAATACTGTTTACCCTGCCCAGAGCAGGTTTCGATCCCAAACATCTTCCAAATGTATAATGAACTATATATGTTCGGTACAGAAGAAGAAGTTAAGGAAGGATATAAACATTATATTGAGGAAGGGATAGATGCTTCTAATTGTATAGAATGTGGGCAATGTGAAGCTATGTGCCCACAGCATATTGAAATAATAAGGAACCTTAAAGACATCCATGAGGTGTTAAGTAAGTAGAAAAGGTTGTCCTAAAAATGCAACCTGTCAATTGATAGATTGCATTTTTTTTGTTATTATATAAAGATATAAAACAATTTTATACAAGGGGGGATTTTTTTGAAAAAACGGATATCTCTTATATCAGCTATCATTGTAACTGTGCTCACCCTCAATCTACTCATTATAGGCATATTTATAATCTTTAATCAGGTTTCCTATAACTCATTAGCTAAAAAACAAAGTAATAAGGTGTCCTCCCTTTTATATGAGAGGACGGAGCTTTATTTTTATGAGTTATTAAATGAAGCTGCATCTTTTAATAGCCTTTTTTGTGATCAAGTGATGTATAACGAGCTATACAAGGAAGACGATTTATCCGGTATTGGTGATTACTCAAGGTATATAATTGATGAAGTAAAGAATAACTATTCGCAGATTGGTGTTGTAAGCTATGGGGATGAGTTAGGAAGATATATAGGACTTAGGATTAATCCAGATGAGACCGTAAATCTGATGCTCAAAGATAGAAGGACAGAAGACAAACTTACAATATATTCATCCGACCATATAAGCGATAATGTTTTAGCGGTATATGATGAATACGATTTGTACGGTAGGCCTTGGTATAAGCCGGTGAAAGATGATCCCCAAACCCAGTGGTCAGATATTTATTTAAATTATGATGAGAAGATGAATCTAACGATTTCTGTTATGACACCTATACTTAAGGGGGACGAATTTTTTGGAGTTGTCACCTCAGACGTATCACTAAATTTGATTAATGCTTATTTGCAAAATGATAAGGGGATTGGTAATGGGGTCATTTATATTGTAGATATAAATAATAATATAGTTTCACATTCAGGGGAAGAAAGCTATATGAACATTTCTAAAACGAATCCACCCACATATAGTTTGATGTCTGCACAAGATGTAGAAAATCCTATGATTGCCTCAAGTATGAATAAAATAATAGAAGATAATATATCACAAGATAGTTTTTCATTTAATATAAAAAATAAAGGATATTTTGGGTTTGTAGGACAACTGGATAAACCCAATAATTTGGGACTGCGTGCAGTTGTTGTTATTCCAGAAGATGATTTGCTAGCGGATGTAAAGGTGCAACAGGGTCGCTCACTAATGGCAGTAATAGGTATTGTAGTAATGGGAATTATTGTAGGGATATGGGTTTTAACTATTATAACTAACCCTATTAAGGAAGCAACAGCCCTAGCCAAAAATCTCTCTAGCGGAGATTTTTCATATACAATTACGGAAGGATTCTTCGAGCCATATGAGACACACGAGTTAATTAAGACCTTAAACCATATGGTACACGAGCTTAAACATGCCTTTGCCAAAATAAAAGAAAATGAACTAATGCTAGAGAATAAGGTAGAAGAAAAAACTAAGGAGCTAAAAACAACATATGACGAGCTTTTAGAAAGAGAAAAACTGGCCTCACTAGGTGGCCTAGTAGCAGGAATATCACATGAAATCAATACACCTCTTGGGGTTGCAGTTTCAGCTTCTTCTTACCTAAAAGAGCAAAACAATCTATTGTATGAAACTATAACTAAGGGGAAATTATCTAAAGAAATCTTTGCTAATTATCTAGAGTCCACAGGGGAGAGTGTTGATATACTAGAGTCAAATCTTACAAGAGCTGCAGAGCTAATTAGCAGTTTTAAGCAGATATCAGCAGATCAATCAGGCTCTATTCATACAAGATTCTTTGCGAAAGATTACTTGGAGTCTATCTTTTTAACACTAAGACATGAATATAAAAATAAGCCTTTTAAATACCATATAAATTGCGATAAAGATCTTGAGATATATAGCTACCCAGGTGCCATGTCCCAAATCTTTACAAATCTTATTATAAACGCCCTAAAGCATGGTTTTAAAGGTGAAGAAACACTTATTGTAAATATAGATGTAGAAGAAAAAGAAAACGATATAATTATAAAATTTAAAGATAATGGCAGGGGCATTCCGCCCGAACAGGTAAGACATATCTTTGAGCCCTTTTTTACGACGAAAAGAAATGAGGGTGGTAGTGGCCTAGGGTTAAATATAGTATACAACATAGTAACAATCACTTTGGAAGGTAGTATAACTTGTGAGAGTGAATTAAATAATGGACTTTTATTTACTTTTAAAATACCAAAATCAACCCAGAAAGGATAATATGATGAAAAAATGGGATTTAGACAAAATGGAGATAGACTTTTTAGAAGATTATGGTCCAAAGAGTAATGTAGATACTAAGAAAAAACTGGCACCCTATAAAATATTAATAGCAGACGATGATGAGGAAATCCATAAGGTTACTAAACTTATGCTTAAAGGCTTTGAGTTTGAGGGCAGGGGCTTGGAGATTCTTCATACCTATACAGGCGCAGGGACTCTTGAAATTTGCCAAAAGCATGATGATATAGCAATCCTTTTTTTAGATGTTGTAATGGAAAGTAATCATAGTGGACTCCATGTAGTTAAGGCCATTCGTGAAGATTTAGGTAATAAAATTATTAGAATTATCTTAAGGACAGGGCAGCCAGGGCAGGCACCGGAAGAAGATGTTATTAAACAGTATGATATCAATGATTATAGATTAAAAACTGAGATTACAATGAGGAGGCTTCATACCACATTATATACAGCCCTTAGAAGTTACAGAGACTTAGTTAATATTAAGAAACACAAGTTAGGACTTGAAAAGATTATTGAAGCATCAGGAAGACTCTTTATACATAATACATTGGATGATTTTTTGAAAAGCATACTTGAGGAACTGTCAAACTTTCAAGATGATAATCGGGATTTGGTCCATATAAGACAAGAGTCAAATAGTTTTTCAGATGGATTTGTAACCATGGAAAAAGAAGATAAGCACTGCATAGTAGCTGCCACAGGAAAATATGACCAGTTTATAGGTGAGGGCATAGATATGCTCCCAAATGGTGAGGAAATCCAAAATCTTATTAATGAAGAAAGTGATAGTGATCAGCTTATACACTACCTAGATAATGGATTTATTGTTAAGGGCTTAGGCAAGAGTAAGTTTAATAACTTTATATTTGTTGAAGGCACCAATGAAAACTTTAACTTTGACCTAATTCAAATCTATTTATCTAACTTTTCAATGGCACTTGACAATTATATAATGAACAATATGCTACAAACCACTCAAAAAGAAATCATCTATGCCCTAGGTGAAACTGTGGAAAGTCATTTTGAAGAAACAGGAAGTCATGTGAAAAGGGTGACAAAAATGATGTACAAATTTGCACTTCATAATAACTTCACCTATAGCCAAGCTGAAATGTTGGAAATTGCCAGTTCCATGCACGATTTAGGAAAAATTGCTATCCCAGAGAGTATTATAAAAAAACCAGGAAGGCTAACCAAAGAGGAATTTGACATTATAAAAACACACACGGAACATGGCTATAAGATATTAAATAAGTCAGACCTACCTGCCCTACGCATGGCAGCCGAAATAGCCTATTATCACCATGAAAAATACGATGGAACAGGCTACCCAGTAGGCCTTAAGGGTTTAGAAATTCCCGTATCAGCAAGAATGATGGCTATAGTGGATGTCTTCGATGCACTAACCCATAAGAGGGTATATAAAGACGCAATGAGCGTATCTGAAGCAGTAGAATATATAAAATCTGAAAGAGGCAAGCATTTCGACCCAAACCTAGTGGACATATTTATTGATAAGGTGGTTCCAAGTAATAAAAAGGTTTAAGGTCTAATTAAACAAGGAATGGGGGAGAAATGGAATGAAAATTAATACTCAATTATTATTAAATCAAAGTCTCCTGGTAATACTATCAGTAGTGATAGTATTACTAAATATAGTTACTTTTAAGAATATGGAAAGTGATTCGAATTTTATTAATCATGCTGGCAGATTAAGATTCTTAAACTATAAGATGGCTCAAATTTCTCAAGGAATTGTTACAGATAAAGATAATATTTTAAATGCAAAAGAAGAGCTATTAGCAACTATAAATGAATATGAGTTATTGATTGATAATCTAATTGAAGGATGCCCCATTATAAAGTTAAAAAAATTAAATCATGAAAATACCCTAGAAGAAATTATTGGTTTCAGGGATGTTTGGTATAATAGCCATAAAGCTTACTATGAGAGAATTTTACAAAACAACGATATAGAGGCATATGAAGAGATTAACCTGGTAATATTTGATCATGTAAACCAAATTGATGACATGGTTTTTAGATATTCAGAGTTCACAGAAAACAAAATTAGTAAAGCTATTTTCAGAAACGGATTAGCAATTATTATAATTATGCTGGTATCGGGGTATTCTTATACAGCAGTGAATAAAAAAGTTAAGATTCCTATGAATAAACTACTTAAAGAGCTAGAGGACATGGATTTAATAGATGATGAGCTGGCAGGGAAAATAAACCTATCTAATCAGGATGAGCTAGCAGCTATGTCATCCTATATAGAAGAATTAATATATGACGGTTTAACCAGAACCTATAATAGAAGGACTGGCTTATCGAGACTTACAACTATTTTAGAAAATGCGAAAGGCAATTTGCATTTTAGTTTGGTTTTTATAGATGTAAATGGGCTAAAGGAAGTTAATGATAATTTGGGGCATGAGTATGGAGATGAGTTATTAACTTTAACCGTTAATGTTGTTAAGGAAACTATTAGAAATGAAGACTTTATCGTCCGCCTAGGTGGAGATGAATTTTTACTAGCCCTAGAAAATGTTGATGAGGAAAATGCAAATATTATATGGGAAAGAATATTAAATAGATACAAAGAAATTAATAATACAATGAATAAGCCTTTTATGATAAGCGTTAGCCATGGGATAGTAGAATATGAAAATGGTAGTAAACTTATGTTAGAAGATTTAATTAAAATTGCAGATAAAAAAATGTACGAAGAAAAAAAGAGGATAAAAGGCAATCCTGAATATAAAATAATTAGGAGACTTGAAAATGGGCAAAAGATTGAGCATAAGACATAATTTATTAATTGGATCATTATTATTTGGTTTATTTTTTGGGGCAGGGAATTTAATATTTCCGGTACAATTAGGGCAATTAGCAGGAAGTAATGTAACTTTAGCCACCATAGGATTTTTAATTACGGGGGTAGGCTTACCCATATTAGGTATAATAGGCTCTGCACTTTCAGAAAGTGAGAGCCTATTTGATATGGCAAGTGTTGTGAATAAGGCCTACGCAGTATTTTTTACCTGTTCATTATATTTAACTATAGGGCCATTATTTGCAATCCCACGTACGGCTACTGTTGCATTTGAAGTAGGGATGGGAGTTTTCATTCCTAAGGAATATCTAAGACTAGGGCTTTTAGTTTTTTCAGTTATATTTTTTGCTATAACACTCTATTTTTCCTTACGTCCTGGAAGAATTTTAGATTGGATTGGTAAATACTTAACTCCTATATTTTTAATATTGTTATCAGTTTTATTGATAATAACATATATAAAACCTATGGGGCAAATAAGTCAGTATCCACCGCAAGGAGATTATATTTCCAAGGCATTATTTACGGGATTATTGGATGGATACAACACTATGGATGCTCTTGCTTCATTAGCATTTGCAATTATAATCACTTCTAATATAAAAAATCTAGGTATAGAAAACCCCAAGTCCATTGCAATTGAAACTGCAAAATCAGGTATGGTTGCCATCGCAGGTATGGCGATTATTTATGCATCCTTATCTTATATGGGGGCTACAAGCTTGGGAAGTGTTAGCCGTGCAAGCAATGGAGGAATAATCCTATCTTTGGTAAGCGAACATTACTATGGTTTTGGCGGAAAGCTTCTCCTGGCTGCTATTGTAGGGATTGCCTGCCTAAAGACAGCAATAGGTCTTATCACAGCCTGCTCTAAGATGTTTAGTGAAATGTTCCCCAAAACCATATCATACCAAAAATATGCCATATTATTTACACTATTTTCATTAGTAATAGCAAACTTTGGCTTAGAAAACATCATTAAGCTATCTATACCAGTGCTTATGTTTTTATACCCATTGGCTATAACGCTTATTATCTTATCACTTTTGACACCTCTTATTCAAAAAAACCAGAGCATATATGCATGGACAACAGGTGTGACTATGGTAGCAGCGGTCTTTGATTTCTTAAAAGCCTTACCAGATCCACTCAAAACCAACATAATTATAGGGGAGCTTATTAATTTTGCTCAAAGCTATCTGCCAGGATTTGAGTACGGCTTTGGCTGGATAATACCAGCAATTATAGGCTTTATAATAGGACTAATACGTACCAGGAACTTAACTTATTAACTTATTTTAGTTGAAAAAAATATGGAATTTAGGTAAGATTAAATTATAATATTTATTTAACTAATCTTACTACAGAGGTGTATAAAATGAAGCAAATTAAGACAGTAGACGCAGTGGGACATATACTGTGCCATGATATTACACAAATAATTAAAGACGTTAAAAAAGGCGTTGCCTTTAAAAAGGGCCATATGGTTACAGAGGAAGATATACCAGTATTGCTTTCCATAGGTAAAGAGCATCTTTATATATGGGAAAAGGACGAAAATATGCTACATGAAAATGAGGCAGCCCAGATATTATATAATATCTGTCATAATGAATTTATGGAGCCCTCTGAGATAAAAGAAGGGAAAATAGAAGTTATAGCAGGGTGTGATGGCGTGCTGAAAGTAGATGTAGATAAACTAGAAGAAATCAATAGCATTGATAATATAATGATTGCAACAAGGCATAATAATTACCCCATAAAAAAGGGTGATAAGCTAGCAGGAACAAGGGTAATACCACTTATCATTGAAAAAGAAATTATGGAAGAGGTTAAAAAA
>CAYUEJ010000061.1:7823-8350 GCA_964442565.1 uncultured Candidatus Epulonipiscium sp. | reverse complement strand
GGGATCAGCAGGTTCTTTTAGCTGCGATAATTAAGGAAGCCCGGGGGGCTTTTGCTGGTAGATTAGATGATACTTATCTTACAAAGTTACCACGAAACAAGGTACAACCTTATGGTAGCGAACAGCTCATAAAGATGTACCTCGAGATTGTTTTGATAACATTAGTGCGCACTTATAGCAACCTAAAGACCAAGCAGGTTCTTCCAACATCTAGCTTGCACAACCGTAATGAGGAGCAGTTTAACCAAATTGTTATGTATATGGAAGAAAATATAGGTACCCAGCTTACTATAACTAAAATTTGTCAAGATAACCTAATTAGCCGTTCCATACTGCAGATGCTCTTTAGGGATTATGCAAATAGCGGGATTATTGATTATTTCTCTAATATGAAGATTAATACTGCCAAGCAGCTTATTAGGAACCAGCAGCTTAATGTTACACAAATTGCTGATACACTCGGTTATACTTCTATCCATTACTTTACTAGGCACTTTAAAAAGACCACTGGAATGACACCCACCGAG
>CAYUEJ010000061.1:0-7813 GCA_964442565.1 uncultured Candidatus Epulonipiscium sp. | reverse complement strand
ATGGCAGATAGGTCATTTTGGGGGCTTTTCAACGCGAGTTGTGTGCCCCAAAAAGGACTTATCTGCCCCTATTATTATTTGCCGAATATTGACCTAAAAAATGATTTTATTGCATCTAGTATTTTTTGTAACAGAGATTTTACTTCTTCGTTATTTCTTATAACATCATCTAGTTTTTTACCAATGTCCTTAAGCTGACTTGTAATTTGCTCTTTATCTAAGTTTAGTCCGTTTATTTTTTCCATTAACTTGGCCATTTTTTCTGTTTGATCAGTGTTTAGGTTAATATTTAGGTCTCCTGCAATTTGGATGATAGTTTGCTTAATATCCTCAAGGTCTTTGATATCCTTTGAGATTACTTGTTCTTTTACCATACGCATGAGTTCACCGGCTTCCTCTTGTCCGATTTCATCGCCTAGTTCACCTGTTTGGAAAACCTCTTCGTTGGCTACCTTTTTTTGCTCTTCGCTGATTTCTATACCTGTTGCTACTTCAAAGGCCTTTAAAATACCTGTTAAAGCCCCTGTCCCCGAAACTGGAAAGGGTGCAGCCGCAATAATCTTAGCGTCCTTTACACCAGCAGTTATTAATGCACTCTCGTACATGCTTTTTGTCACCCATGATATATTACGGGTTTCTACGTTAATTCCTGATCCTTCATCTAATAGCTCAACATAAGCCGATGATATTGTTCTACTTCCTAGTTGCCCTTCGCTAGCAACGCCCTCTAGGTACTTTCTTTCTTCTTCGTTATTAACTTCTATTAGTGTTACCTGATCTTTTTCTACACCAAATAGGTCAATCATTTGTTTTTTTTGCTCACTGGTTAGGTCTTTACCTAAAGTTACAACTGCTGAAGTATCAGCGTAAATAACTGCATTCAAGCTTAGAATTATAGTCAAAATCATTATAATACTTGTTTTCATTTTATGTTTTCTCATTTTTTCACTACTCCTTATTTTATTAATACTAATCATTGTACCACATTATGCCAAGTATTGTTAAATCACTCGGCACCCTAGGGTGGTCCCCATTTCTTTTAGGGCAAATTCATGAGCAGACTTATCAAATGATGCTACTCCATCTTTATAGACGTTAACCATATAAGAAATGTTCCTTGCATCTGCAGCCGTATACAATACACAGATATTTGTACACACTCCAACCAAGGATATTTTAGTAATTCCCCTCTCCCTTAGATATAAATCCAAGTCCGTGCCATAAAAAGAACTATAACGTCTTTTATAGATTATTTTATCTCCCTTTTCAGGCTTTAGACCATCTATAATCTGGCTACCTTCTGTATCCTTGACACAGTGGACTGGGAACATATCAAACTCCTTATCATCGGTCTCATGATTGTCACATATATATATTACAGGACAGCCCTGCTCCCTATATTCCTTAATTTTATTTTGTACAAAAGGAACAATTTCCCTACCTGCTTCACCTGTCTCTAGGGCACCCCCTTCATTTATAAAGTCACTTAACATGTCAATTACTAATAAAGCTTTCATTTTTTTATTACCCCCTTGTGTTTTAGTTTTAATTGTATACAATTTTGGCGTATTTGTCACCTAAAATTATCTTAATCTTTTTCAAACACCATGCAGCGATAACCTTATCGTTGCATTCCTTTCTCTTCCCATCCCCCTAGACTTTATAGTGAAGATATTGTAATATTATATTTATCACATGTTAATAAAATACCAGGAGGTCCTAGTGCATGAATCACAAATTAAAAGATAATATTGTCATATCGGTGCTAGCTACCACTATGTCAGCATCAGCTGCGCTAATACCTGTCTTATCTAGTATTGCAAAAGCTTTCCCAGAATACCAACACTTAATTCATTTGCTAGTTACAATACCTCCCCTTATGATTATGGTCTCATCTATGGCGGTAAGTCCTTTATTAAAATTTTTATCTAGCAAAAATATAACCATAATTGGCTTAATTTTAATTTTATTCTCTGGGGTATATCCATATTTTTCACATAGCTTTATGCTCCTGCTTTTATCAAGGGTAATTATGGGGCTTGGACTTGGGCTCATAACAACAATTTCCTCCAGCTTACCTGCTAGATATTTTTCTCCTGGGAAAGATAGGGATACAGCCACTGGTCTTCAATCCGCATTTTCAAGCCTAGGTGGGGTTTTGTTTAGTTTTTTGAGCGGGCTCATTGCAACTTTTTTTTGGAAAGGGGTTTTTTTAGTACAACTTTTAAATCTAATTCCACTTATAATTATCTTGCTTTATATGAAACCTAATTTTAATAGGGAGATTGATCCTGCCTTAGAGTACGAATGCAAGGCTAAAGATAAGGGTGGCAAAGTTTTTGTAAAAGAAGCTTTCTTCATAACTTTATTAGCATTTACCTATGTTACTATCAGCGCTACCTTTCCGCTGAATTTATCAATGTATGTAGACCTAAAGGGAATTGGCACAACTAACTTAACGGGATCTATTGCCAGCATAAATTCATTTATAGGATTTATAATTGGAATTATGTTTTATAGAATAAATAGGAGCTTAAAGTCATATACACTATCCACCTCATTATTTATTGTTAGTTTAAGCTTTTTTCTATCAAGTAGAGCTTTAACCCCCTCAATCTTTTTAATTGCTAGTACATTATTTGGCATAGGAACAAGCTTGGTCTACCCTGCTTTTTTAACAATTATTTATAATAAAGTACCCGATGATGATATCATTCCAGCCATTGGCATGTATACTGTGGCTGCTAATATTGCCCAGTTTGTATCACCATTTACTATGAACCATCTTTCATCTTTATTGGGACCTAGCATTGAGCATAAATTTATATGCGCTGCTATAGCTACAGCCATGCTTGGGATGGTTATATTTTTGTCCGAAAAAATTAAGCTAGAGTCCAATACAAATTGACAACCATTCATATGTATGGTATTTTAAACTGTAATTACAGAGCTTTTTAAATGAAGCGAAAGGAAGTTTTTTATGAAAAAACCTTTACTTAACCTGGTAAATATAAATAAGTATTTTGATGACTCACACATTCTAAAAAATGTATCTTTTGACATAATTGACGGGGAGTTCTTAACACTACTTGGCCCATCTGGTTGTGGTAAAACAACTATATTAAGGTGTATAGCAGGGCTTGAGACTGTAGATTCTGGGGATATTTTATTAAATGGAAAATCTATTGTATATCTTTCTGCAAATAAAAGAAATGTTAATACAGTTTTCCAAAACTACGCTTTATTTCCACATCTAAATATGTATGATAATATAGCCTACGGTCCAAGGATTAAAAAATCTATGACTGAAGAACAGATTAAGGGAAAAGTTGCCGAAGTTCTTCACTTAGTACAGATGTCTGGCTATGAAAATAGGATGAGTCACCAGTTATCCGGTGGTCAAAAGCAAAGAATTGCCATTGCAAGGGCCCTTATTAATGAGCCTGATATTTTACTACTGGATGAGCCTTTAGGTGCATTAGACTTAAAGCTTAGAAAGCATATGCAAAGGGAACTTGCCCAGCTTCAAAAACAAACAAAAACAACATTTATCTATGTCACACATGACCAGGAAGAGGCCGTTAATATTTCTGATCGTATAGCTGTTATGAATAATGGCGTTATTCAGCAAATTGGCAGCCCTAGGGATGTTTATAATAACCCAGTTAATCTTTTTGTAGCCTCCTTCATTGGCGATCGTAATATTAAAGAGGTTACTCTACTAGATAAGGAAAATGATTTTTATAAAATACAGTTTGGAAATAATGTAATTAATATAAGGTGCTCTAGAACCGTTGAATGTGAGGGTAAGCCTGGTGATAATGCACTTTTAGCCATCCATATGGATAAGATGCACATCTCCTGTGATGAGTCACCTAACTCTCTTGCTGGAGAGGTTATATCAGTCCACTATGCTGGTTCCCAAACCAGGACCGAGGTTAATGTAGATGGCGAGACAATCACTGCAATCGAGTACCAAAATGATGATTGTGATTATGCTAAGGGAGATAAGGTATATGTTTCCTGGGAAGAATCCGGGGCAATCTTACTTCCTATGGAAGATGATTTAGAAGAAAGTGGTGAGTAATATGTTTAATACCAAAAAATTTAAGCAAAATGCTCCTGCCATACCTATTTTAGTATGGGTTGGTTTATTGGTTGGTATACCACTTGTTTTTGTTATTGTACTGAGTTTTTTAACAAGAGATGAGCTAGGTAATGTTTTGTTTAAGTTCACTTTAAGCAATTATAAGAAAATGCTTGATCCAATTTACCTTAAAATATTTTTTAATTCCTTTTTACTTGCTACTTTAACAGGTATTATAACGCTACTAATCGGTTATCCAGTGGCATATATCACTGCTAACCTAAGTTCTAAAAAACAATCCTTATCAATAGCTTTAATTATGCTACCTTTTTGGATTTCAAGTTTGCTTAGAACATACGGCTGGATTATACTACTTGGAAAAACTGGAATTATAAATAATGTACTTTTGAAGCTAAATATTATAAAAACTCCATTTGATATGATGTATAAGTTTAGCACTATTCTTATTGGTACCGTATATATGCTAATTCCATTTATGATTATTGCAATCTATAACTCCGTAGATAAGCTAGATAGGTCGCTACTTGAGGCCTCATATGACTTAGGAGCTAGTAAGGCAAGTACATTTTTTAATATAACGCTGCCTCTTACTTTGCCAGGTATAGCAGGTGGATTTACATTAGTTTTTATACCGTCACTAGGCCTATTTTTTATCTCCGACCTATTAGGTGGGGGAATGACATTATTTTTAGGTAACGTTATAAATGCCCAGGTCACAAAGGGCAGAAATAAACCCCTTGCAGCTGCTTTTTCTATAGGAATGATTATTTTA
Organism: uncultured Candidatus Epulonipiscium sp.; assembly: GCA_964442565.1. GTDB lineage: Bacteria > Bacillota > Clostridia > Lachnospirales > Cellulosilyticaceae > JAAYSX01. Next base: position 2,933 of record CAYUEJ010000061.1, on the reverse strand, counting down.
GTTTTAATTATTCTATATATCTACGGAAAAGTAACGAAGGATAAGAAAGGGGAGGGATTATTCTAATGACAAAGGCATCTAATAGATTTAGCACATTTTATTTATCCTTATTTTTTGTAGTACTGTATATTCCGGTGCTGGGTGTTATTTTATATTCATTTAATAAGAGCCCCTCTACTGCTGCTTGGACCGGCTTTACACTAGATTGGTATAGGGATTTATTTAAGGATAAAGTTATTATTGAATCCTTTAAAATAAGTATGCAGGTTGCATTTTTAACCTCAATTTTATCAGCAATACTTGGAACAGCCACTGCTATAATTTCAACATATGTTACTAAAAAAATGGCTGGTCTTATACAAGGCATAATGATTTTACCACTTCTTGTACCTGAAGTTGCATTAGGTGTTTCACTGCTTTTGTTTTTTAGCACCCTAAAGCTACCTTTTGGACATTTAACCTTGGTGCTTGCACACTCATTATTTTGTTTGCCTTATGTTTACCTTATGGTATTACTGCGGCTTAAGGAGATTGATAAATCCATTATAGAGTCTGCAAAGGACCTTGGAGCTACAAGGTGGCAAATCATTAGAACCATTATACTACCCCTAGTTACACCGTCCATTTTAACATCATCCTTACTGGCTCTTGCCATGTCATTAGATGATGTTGTTATCTCAACTTACATGTCTGGCCCAACAACAACTACCTTGCCAGTTCATATTTTTTCTATGATGCGTGTAGGGGTTACACCTAAGATTAATGCATTATGTACTTTAATTTTAGTAGGAACGTTTTTTGTAGTTGGCCTAAGTCAACTATTTAATAATAAAGAAAAGAAGAAGGGATGATTTTTAATATGAATAGAAAAGTAAAAGTAGTTTTAAGTATGATTTTATCAGCTACGTTAGCGTTTTCTCTAGCTGGCTGTGGCAAAAAGGAGGAATCCAAAGAAATTAACCTAATGACATGGGCTGATTTTATTCCACGCGAAATTATTGAGCAATTTGAAGAGGAAACAGGTATCAAAATCAATTATAAGGAAGTTGCATCTAATGAGGATATGCAATCTCTAATGGAGGCAAATCCAGATCAGTACGACTTAGCAGTTGTAACAGACTATATGGTTGATATCTTAAGAAGAAATGAAACACTTGAGAGCTTTGATAACGAAAAGCTTCCTAACTTTGCTAACCTTAATCCATTATATCAAAACAAGTATTACGATGAAAATAATCAGTACTCAGTACCTTACGCGATTTCCACAGCATTCTTACTTGTAAACCCAGAAGCTGTTGAGGCACTTGGTGCAAGTCCTATTACGAGCTACGAAGATTTATGGCAACCAGAACTTGAGAAAAATCTTGTTGTTATCGACTGGTCTGTTGAGATTATGGGACTTGTTCTTAAAACATTAGGATATGAGTATAATGAAACAGATCCTGCAATCGTTGCAGAAGCTAAAGATAAGTTATTTGCACTTAAGAATAATATTATGAGATTTGAAACAAATACACCTGAGGATTCACTAGTAAATGGTGAGGCAGTTGCAGGATTTATGTACTCAAACCAAGCTGTTAAGGGCCAGCAGGCTGATTCAAAACTTCAACCTGTCTTCCCTACAGAAGGCTTCCCTATGTATATCGACAGCTTTGTAATGTCCAAAGATGCACCTAATAAAGATAATGCTTATGCATTCTTAAACTTCTTATTAGATCCTGAGGTAAGTGCAAAGATTTCAGAAATTACGAGCTTTACAAATCCAAATACAGCAGCCCAGGAGTTTTTACCAGAGGATTTCAAGAATAATCCAATGTTAAACCTTTCAGATGATGTTATTGCTAATACTAGCTTGTACATCGATGTAGATGCGGTTTTAGAAGAGTATGAGCATATATACTCAGAGTTTAAAGTCCAGTAATAGCGGAATAATATAGCCTATTCAGCACACACAACCTACCGGTTGAAAAGTGCTGAATAGGCTATATTATTCCTACCCAATTGGCTCCAAAAAGGACTTATCTGCCATTTTTTTTATTTTTTAAGGGCTATAGCATCGATTTCGACGTCAATGCCTCTTAGCTGAACCCCCATTGTTGTTCTAACTGGGAATGGTTCACTGAACATTTCTCGGTATACGCTATTCATTTCATCAAAATATTTAATATCTGATAGATAGACTGTTGTCCTAACTACATCCCTTAGGCTGCATCCTGATTCCTTTAGGATAGCCTCTATATTCTTAATAACATACCTTGTTTGTTCTTTAATATCTTTTGGAATCTCCCCAGTAACTGGGTCTTGTGGGCGTTGGCCTGCAGTAAAAACAAAATTATCTGTTATAATACCTTGTGAGTATGGCCCTGCTGGCGTTGGTGCATTTGTTGTTGTTATTTGTGTAAATTCATTTGTCATAATAAAATCCCCTTTGTTTTTTCTTATCATAACAAGTGTATATACATCTGTCAATACATATTTTAAATCTTAAATTTATTTATTTGGGTGTTCAGATTTACTGAGAACTCACTTAACATCTCTGCATTTCTAGCAACTTCTTCAACACCTATTGTTTGTTGTTCCATAGAGGCCGTAACTTCTTCTGATGCTGCCGCTGATTCTTCCGAAACCGCTGCAATATTTTCTGTAGAGTTAACTATTTTATCCTTATCCCTACTTATATCATCTATGGCACTATTAACATCACTTATTTGATTTGTTATTATTGTAATAGCTTCATTAATTTGATTGAAAACTGCGTCTACATCAGAAACTGCACCAGTTTGTTCATCGATTACTATTTTTACTTCATTCATAAGTGTAACCGTATTATCACTCTCTGCCTGGAGTTCCTCAACTATTGTTCTTATTTGGCTAGCCGCCTCTCCCGAACCCTCTGCTAATTTTCTAATTTCATCTGCAACCACTGCAAATCC
>CAYUEJ010000060.1:0-8442 GCA_964442565.1 uncultured Candidatus Epulonipiscium sp. | reverse complement strand
ATCATGTTTCAGGGAATCAAGGTAAAAGTCCACTGCATTATTATACATAGATCCAGAAACATGTTTATAAAACTTATTAACCTCCATGATAATCTGCCGATTAATCCTGCCTTGCGCAGCAACCCCACCCATAATCACAACCACTGGATACTTAATATTAAGCATCATAATCTTCACACCACGATACAAAAACTCCTTACTAAAATCCTTCATCCTCACCAAAGCATCCATCAATATCACCCCATAACCATACTATGCATCTAGATCAAAATACATTCTTGGTAGGGTTGGAGTAAGGGGGCCCGACTCGCATCCGTTGACCTAGCGGTCAAAATGATGCTCGCTGGGACCCCTTACTCCAACCCTTGCCCACAGTGTTATTTAGCCTCTCCACGACTGGGCACCTCCGACCACCCAATATCAACTAAAGTTGCAGTTTCAGCACATTTATTCGCAATGGTTGGTGTATGATGCCCCAGCGAGCATCCTCTTGACCGTCAGGTCAACAGATGCGAGTCGGGACATCATACACCAACCCAATGTGGCAACCAACATTGTGCTAAACCAACAAATTTAGTTGACACAAGCAAATTTACATGCTATGATTTTTTAAGGTTAGACAAAAACCAAATAAATATACGCCTTTAAACTGGTCCCGTGAGGCCATTAAGGAAGAAAAGCATAAAAACTGTAATATTTTTGTGCGAATTTTACTATTAAACGAATAAACTTGACCCATTACGGGAATTTTTAAAGGCAATGAGTAGATTGAGTCATCAATCTATTTATTGCCTTTTTGTTATGTAATAGGAAAGTGCTACTGAAAGGGGCCAAAAGATGAGCTTATTAATTAAAAATGGAAGAGTGATTGACCCTACAGAAAACCGGGATGGAGTTTTCGATATTCTTATCAAAGATGGAATCGTAGCAGAAATAGGTGAAAACTTAACTGCCAAGGCTGATACCATCATAGACGCAGCTAACAAGTGGGTAGTGCCAGGGCTAATAGATGTTCATGTACACCTTAGGGAGCCGGGTTTTGAACACAAGGAAACTATAGAAACTGGTTCTAAATCGGCGGCAAGGGGTGGATTTACAACCATATGCTGTATGCCTAATACAAAACCATCAATAGACACTCCTGAAACTGTAGAATATATCAAAAATAAGGCAAAAGAAGCTGGGATTGTAAATGTACTTCCAGTGGGAGCAATTACAGTAGGGCAGGAGGGTAAGGAGCTAACAGATATGAAAAAGCTAGTTGAAGCTGGAATCTGCGCTGTTAGTGATGATGGTAGATCAGTTATGAATGCCAAGGTACTCAAAGAAGCAATGGAGTATACAAAGCAGTTCAATATCCCTATGCTGTCACATTGTGAGGATATGAGCCTTATGGGCGGAAGTATGAATGAGGGAGAAAACTCAAAACTTTTTGGCCTTAAAGGGATTGGTAATGAAGCAGAAGATATAATAACTGCAAGGGATATAATTTTAGCCAATACCACAGGGGTAAGATTGCACCTTTGCCATGTTAGCACAGAGCTTAGCCTTGAGATAATTAGATTTGCAAAATTATTAGGGGCAAATATAACAGTAGAAACAGCGCCACACTATTTTGCGCTAACAGATGATAGGGTTGGCAAAGAGCAAGATACTAATGCAAAAATGAGCCCACCACTTAGGACTAAAAAAGACCAAGAGGCTATGAAAAAGGCCCTAAAAGATAATACCATAGATATTATCGCAACCGACCACGCTCCCCATCATGCAGATGAGAAAAATGTGGATTTTGAAAAAGCACCCTTTGGAATAGTGGGCCTTGAAACTAGCTTTGGCCTTAGCTATACAAATCTAGTAGATGCCAAGATACTAACACCAATGCAGCTAATAGAAAAAATGAGCACAAACCCGGCTAAATTATTAGGAATAGATAAAGGGACTATTGCTAAAGGTAAGGCGGCAGATATAGCTATTATTGATCCAAGTGAAAAGTACACGATAAACCCAGAAGAGTTTGTTTCAAAGTCAAAAAACACACCATTTGGTGATACAATAGTAAAAGGACAAATACATTATACAATCGTAAAAGGCAAGGTTGTATATAAGCATAAATAAGGGGGAGTTTAAAATGATTGATAGACTAATTAAAGGTATACAAGCAACAGAAAATCCAACGGTAGTAGGTTTAGACCCAACATACTCAATGGTTCCATCATATCTTTCAGAAAAGATGATAGAGAAATACGGGAAAACACCAAAGGCAGTAGCAAAAATGTTCTTAGAATTTAATAAACAAATAATAGATAATATTTATGATTTAGTGCCAGCTGTAAAGCCACAAATTGCTATGTACGAAAATTATGGTTTAGCAGGGTTAAAAACGTATATAAAAACAATAGATTATGCAAAATCAAAGGGCCTTGTTGTAATAGGGGATATAAAAAGAGGAGACATTGCATCTACAGCAGCAGCTTACTCAGGACATATTGGAATTACTGATATTGAAGGTGAAAAGTTCGATATATGGGGATCAGATGCGGTAACCCTTAATCCTTACATGGGATACGATGCAATAGAACCCTTTATAAGCAATTGTAATCAGCACGATAAAGGGCTATTTGTTTTAGTAAAAACAAGTAATCCACATGGTGGTGAAATCCAGGACCTTATTGTTGGGGCAGATAATGAGAAAGTATATGAAAAGGTTGCTAAGCTTGTAGCAAAATGGGGCGAAGAGTCAATGGGCCAGCTTGGATACAGTAAAATTGGAGCAGTTGTAGGGGCAACATACCCAGAAGATGCAGCACTTATTAGAAAACTTATGCCAAACACATACTTCCTAGTACCAGGATACGGGGCCCAAGGCGCAGGAGCAGAAAAGCTTAAAGGATGTTTTAACAAAGATGGATTAGGGGCTATAGTAAACTCATCAAGGGGAATTATTGCGGCCTACCAAAATAATAGTGACTTTAATGAGAAGGACTTTGCTAAGGCTTCAAGGCAGGCAGTCATTGAAATGAGAGAAGACTTACAAAGAATACTATAAGGAGGCACCTAAGATGAAGACAGTAGTAGAAACAGGCATAATAATAACAAACGATCTTATTGCCACAGATATTTATTCTATGATAATTAAGGCGCCGAATGTAGTAAAGGCAGTAGAAAATCCGGGGCAATTTCTTAACGTATACCCAAAGGAAAAACACACAATTTTACCAAGACCTATTAGTATTTGCCAAGTTGATTCAGGCAATGAAACCCTTAGAATCGTGTACGCTGTAGTGGGTGATGGGACAGAACAGTTTTCCAAGATGGTTGTAGGTGATGAGGTGAAAATAAGCGGCCCTGTGGGCAATGGTTTTGATATTAGGGCCAAGTATACGAACCCTCTACTTGTAGGTGGTGGGGTTGGTGTGCCACCACTAGTTGAGCTTGCTAAAAGGCTTACAAAAGAGACTGATGGAAAGCTTACAGTTGTGCTTGGTTTTAGGGATGAGCCAATACTAGTAGATGATTTTGAAAAGCTAGGGGCTACAGTATATGTAGCCACGGAAAGTGGGAAAGCAGGACACAAGGGTAATGTTCTAGATATTATAAAAGAAAATGACCTAAAAGCAGACATGGTATACAGTTGTGGCCCTAAACCTATGTTAAAAGCTCTAAATATATGGGGTGAGGAAGCAGGTATACCAGTTCAGGTATCACTTGAAGAAAGAATGGCATGTGGCATAGGTGTATGTGTAGGATGTGTATGCAAAGAGAAAGATAAATCAGCCCCAGATGGGTGGAATTACAAAAAAACATGTACAGATGGACCTGTATTTATGGGAAGTGATGTGATATGGGATGACTAACAACCTAGACCTAAGTGTAGATATTGCAGGGGTTAAACTAAGTAACCCAATAACAACAGCATCAGGTACCTTTGCGCCAAGAGAGTTTTCGCAGTTTATGGACTTATCAGAGCTTGGAGGCGTTATTGTAAAAGGTATATCAAGTGTTCCGTGGAAGGGTAACCCGACACCAAGAGTTGCAGAAACTTACGGTGGAATGCTAAATGCTGTAGGGCTTCAAAACCCAGGTATAGACTATTTTATAAAAAATGACCTGCCTTACCTAGAAAAATCAGCTACAAAAATTATCGTAAACATAGCAGGACGTACAATAGAAGAGTACTGCCAAGTTGTAGAAAAACTAGGAGATACCTCTATTGATTTATTAGAACTTAATATTTCATGCCCAAACGTTAAAGAAGGTGGGATTGGCTTTGGAACTAGTGCCCAAATGGCGGGGGCTGTAACTAGGGAAGTCAAAAAGGTAGCCAAACAACCACTAATCGTTAAGCTTAGCCCAAATGTAACAGACATAGTAGAAATTGCAAAGGCAGTAGAATCTGAAGGGGCAGATGGACTTTCCCTTATTAATACCCTAATAGGAATGAAGATAGATATCCATAAAAAGAATGCAGTTCTTGCAAATAAAATGGGTGGGTTTTCAGGACCAGCTATAAAACCGGTGGCAGTACGCATGGTATACCAAGTGGCAAGGGCAGTAGACCTACCGATTATAGGTCTTGGTGGTATTATGACAGGAGAAGATGCAGTGGAGTTCATACTAGCAGGAGCAGATGCAATTTCCGTAGGGACGGCAACTTTCAGTAATCCCCATGCATGTATAGATATAAAAGAAGGTCTTATTAGCTACATGAACAAATACGGCTTTAAATCTATTAAAGAAATCCAAGAAGCTTTTCAAGAATAAATAAGTGGCAGATAAGTCCTTTTTGGGGCACGCAACTTGGGTTGAAAAGCCCCAAAAAGGACTTATCTGCCACACTATAATATAATGAGAAAAATGGAGGCAATTATGAGCAGCGAACAAAGAGTTATAGATATTTTCAAGGAAACAGGAGTTTTATTAGATGGGCATTTTCTATTAACATCAGGTAGACACTCAAACCAATATATGCAATGTGCTAAAATCTTACAATACCCACATTATACACAGGAACTTATGGGGATTTTAGCCAAAAACTATAGGGATGATAAAATAGATTACGTTATTGCACCAGCAGTAGGTGGCATTATTATAGGTTATGAGCTTGCAAGACAATTAGGTGTAAAAAATATGTTTGCTGAAAGAGAAGAAGATGGCTCAATGGCAATTCGCCGTGGTTTCGAGCTTCCTAAGGGCTCACGAGTAGTTGTAGCAGAGGATGTTATTACAACAGGTGGGTCAGTTCAGGAAGTAATTGATATAGTTAAAGAAAGTGGAAGTGAAGTTGTTGGGGTAGCAGTTCTTGTAGATCGTAGCAATGGAACAGCTGACTTTGGGACAAGACTTGATTGCGCTTTAGTGGCAAAAGTAGAGTCCTGGGAGGCAAGTGAATGCCCACTTTGCAAAGAAGGCACCGAAGAACTTGTTAAACCAGGAAGCAGAAAAATCAAATAATTGCACACTTTTAGAATTAGGCTATAAATACCAAATATAGCACAAGTCCATAAAATTATATTGGTTTTTTCTAGCACTTTGTATAGAAAAAGTGTTTTTTTGTCCCAAAAAGCTTGACACAACCCTTTTAAAAAGTTAAACTAAGTAAGTAAGTTAAGTAAGAACATTTACGTACATATACGTAAAACTTTGAAAGGGGATTTAAAATGAAAAAGATTTTTTCAGCATTAGTTGTATTTGGATTAGCAACATCATTACTTGTAGGATGTGGAGCTAAACCAGAAGCTAAGCCAGAAGTAGAAGATGTAACACCAGAAGTAGAAGTAGATGCAGACGAAGAAGAGCCAGAAGTAGACGCAGACGCAGAAGTAGACGCAGATGCAGAAACAGATGGTGCGAATACAGTAACAGTAGAGTCACCTGACTTTGATGAAAACGGATGGAAGGCAGTTTTAGAGCTTACTTTTGATGGTGATACGATTGCAGCAGCTGCATTTGATTATGTAAATGAAGCAGGCGAGTTTAAATCAGCAGACGAAGACTACAACACTATGATGGCAGACAAAGCAGGAATCTCTGCAGCAGATGCTATGGATGAACTTGTAGCGAGCCTACTTACAAAGCAAAATCCAGAAGAAGTTGATGTTGTAACAGGTGCAACAGGTACAACAGAAGAGTTTATTAAATTAGCTAAAGAAGCAATCGAACAAAAATAATCAGTTATTGATTAAAAAAGGCTTATAGTCTAGACTATGAGCCTTTTTTTGTGTATAATTTTATCATATAAGACAATAAAATGTTAAGCAAAGGGAGATACGAATGGAAGATATCGTTGTAATTGGAATTGCTGGTGGGACCGGCTCTGGTAAAACAACCTTAGTAGCGCATCTAGAGAGGACTTATAAGGAAAAAGTTATTGTTATTTCCCATGATCATTACTATAAATCTAATGATAACCTTTCACTAGAAGAAAGGGTTAAGCTTAATTATGACCATCCATTCAGTTTTGATACAGATATGATGGTTGAGCATATTAGAATGCTAAAAAGTGGGCAAAGCATAGAAAGACCTGAATATTCATTTGTTGAGCATACAAGGATGAAGGAGACATTACATATTAAACCTGCTAAGGTTATAATTGTGGAAGGTATATTAGTCTTCGAAAACAAGAAGCTCCTTGAGCAAATGGATATTAAGATATTTGTTGATGCGGATGCAGATGTGCGTATTTTAAGAAGACTTGTAAGGGATGTAAAAGAACGGGGAAGAGATATTGATAGCGTAGTTGAACAGTATTTAACCACAGTTAAACCTATGCATGAGCAGTTTGTGGAAACAAGTAAAAAACATGCAAATATAATTATCCCAGAAGGAGGGTTCAATATGGTAGCCCTCTCTATGATTACGGATAAAATAAATGCTATTTTGGCATAAGAAAAAACTTGGGGGGAATCCCCAAGTTTTTTTATATAAATATTTGACAGGTTTTATAATCTGTAATATAATTACTTTGTTACTCTAGTGGGGTGAAGTGAAAGGGGATTGAGATGAAGAATTATAAGTTACATACAGTTGATGGGGTAAGGGATTTTTTACAGTTTGAACAAAAACAAAAAAATGAGATAGAGCAAAGAATTAACAGTGTTTTTTACAGATATGGATATGAGCCAATCCAAACACCTATATTTGAGTATATAGAGGTTTTTGCGGAGGAAGATGGGAATATTTCAAGGGGGGAGATGTATAAGTTTTTAGATCGTAAGGGCAATGTTTTAGCATTAAGGCCTGATCTAACACCACCTATTGCAAGGGTTGCAGCAACATCATTTCAGGAAGATGTATTCCCCCTAAGGCTTAGTTATTTAGGTAACGCTTTTAGGCATATAGATGGATACCAGGGTAAATTGCATGAGTTTACTCAGGCTGGTGTGGAGCTACTTGGAAACAACTCGGTATATAGCGATGCAGAGGTTATTGCAGTAGCGGCAAATAGTTTAAAGGTTTCAGGAGTTGAGAAGTTTATTATACATCTTGGGCAGGTAGAATTTTTTAAATCTATTATGGAAGAGGCAGGGTTAAGTCAAGATATTATCGAAGAGATACGTGTTTTAATTGAAAATAAAAATATTGTAGCTTTAGAGGAATTTACAAGCAAGAATAAGATAGAGACAGGGATAGCAAAACTTTTACAAGAGCTACCAAGACTATGCGATGATATTAGTGTGGTAAAAAAAGCTAAGGGGCTTACTGATAACAAAAAGGCATTAAAAGCCTTAGAGGAATTAGAGTTAATCTGTGAACTTCTAGAAGAATACGGAGTAGCAGATAGCATAACCTTTGACCTAGGGATGGTATCAAGGCTTGAGTACTATACTGGAATTATATTTAAGGGCTACACATATGGAAGCGGCAGTGAAATCTTGGGGGGAGGCAGATACGATACCCTAATTGGAAAGTTTGGAAGGCAAATCCCGGCTACTGGATTTGGAGTTAATATACATGAGATTTTAAGCGCTATTGATAAGCAGGAAATAAGACTTGAGACCTGGAATACTGATACACTTGTTATGTATAGTAGCTTAGGGCGTAAGATTGCCATTGAAACAAGTGAGGAGCTTAGAAGAACAGGTCTATATATAGAAAACAGCCTTATAGGTGATAACCTAGATGAAAACATAGCTTATGCAAAACAAAAAAATATAGCTGGTATATTGTTTTTTAAAGATGATGAAAATGTAGAACTAATTAATATAGACACCAACGAGAAGGTAACAACTACAGTAAGTGATTTGTTGAAAGGGGAGGGATAATATGGAAACAATAACATTTGCCCTAGGTAAGGGTAGACTTGCTAAAAGTGCAATGGAAGTTTTAAACGAAATAGGTATAAAATGCAGTGAAATGGAAGAAAAATCACGTAAGCTTATATTTACAAGTGATGATGGAAGATATAAGTTTTTCTTATGCAAGGTATCGGATGTACCAACCTTT
>CAYUEJ010000059.1:0-8509 GCA_964442565.1 uncultured Candidatus Epulonipiscium sp. | reverse complement strand
CCCATTGGTACTTCTATTAATCCTACGTTATTTATTTTACCTGCAAGTGCAAATACTTTTGTTCCAGGTGATTTTTCTGTACCAATTGTCTTAAACCAGTCAGCACCTTTTAGCATTATAACTGGGATATTTGCAAATGTTTCTACGTTATTAACACTTGTTGGTTTGCCCCAGTATCCACTTTCTGCTGGGAAAGGTGGCTTTGTTGTAGGTTCTCCACGTTCACCCTCCATGGAGTGGATAAGAGCTGTTTCTTCACCACATACAAAAGCTCCTGCCCCAAATTTAATATCTATATCAAAATCAAATCCCGAGCCCATAATGTCTTTACCTAGTAGGCCATATTCTCTTGCAGAATCTATAGCTAGTTGCAAGCGTTCTATAGCTAAAGGATACTCCGCCCTTATATAAACAAGGCCTTCAGTTGCACCAATTGCATACCCGCAGATTGCCATTGCTTCTACAACCGTGTGTGGGTCACCCTCTAGGATGGAACGGTCCATAAATGCACCTGGGTCACCCTCGTCTGCATTACAAATTACATATTTTTGATCCGCATCATTGTAATATGTATATTTCCACTTTAGCCCTGCTGGGAATCCTCCACCTCCACGTCCTCTAAGATTGGAGTCTTCTATTACTTTAATAACGCCTAGTTGATCCATTTCTAAAATTGCCTTACCTAGCGCCTGATACCCATCACGAGCTATATATTCATCAATACTATGTGGGTCTACAAAACCACAGTTACGAAGAGCTACCCTCATTTGTTTTTTATAGAAATCCATATGTTTGGAGTCTTCTATTACCTCATTTGAACTTGGGTCAATATATAGTAATCTATCTACCTTACGCCCTTTTAAAATGTGCTCATTAACGAGTTCTTCTACGTCTGATGGTTTTACTTCTACATAAAATGTACTATCTGGAAGTATTTTTACAATAGGTCCCTTTTCACAAAAACCAAAACAACCTGTTTTTAGAACTTGTACTTCTTCGCTCATTCCAACTCTTTCAAGCTCTTTTTCAAAATTGTCAGCAATTATATCACTATCTGCGGAGATACAGCCTGTCCCTCCACATATTAAAATATGCATTGTATATTTCGACATTTATAGTCCTCCTTCCTTATTCATCTAGTGACTTATGAGTTGCTGGGATAATCCCATCTACCATAATGCCATTTTTTATATGTTTTTCGATAATTTCGTTTGCTTTTTCTATTGTTACATCTCCGTATACAACTGGTTCCTGATCTTTAAGTGTAACTTCTATAGTTGGCTCTGCATAGCATAACCCCATACATCCAACTTGTGTAATCATAACGTTATTAATACCTTGCTCCCTAAATTCATTTGCCATATGGTTCATAATTTGCCTAGCACCTGCTGCAATACCACAGGTTGCCATTGCAACACGTACAACAATCATTTCGTCTACGTTATCACCATGTTCACGAACGTCTACTTTGTTTTGTACTGCATCACGTAAAGCTTTTAACTCGTCTAATGACTTTATCTTTGCCATGTATAATTCCCCCTTGCATATTATAATAATTAATCTGCATACTCAGCTAAAATTTCTCTAACTTGATCAAGCGTTGTAATTCTTCCGTATACTTTTTCACCTACAAGAACTACTGGTGCAAGTCCGCAAGCCCCAACACAGCGAAGCCCATCTAAAGAAAACTTTCCATCTTCAGTTGTTTCTCCAAGTCCAATACCTAATTCTGTTTTAAAATAATCCGTAATCTTGTCTGCGCCCCTAACATAGCAGGCTGTTCCTAAACAAATTGCTATTGGGTATTTGCCCTTAGGTTCCATTGTAAAGAAAGAGTAAAAACTAACTACCCCATACACCTGTGAAATTGGTAGGTCAAGCTTTTTACCTACAAATACCTGTACTTCTCTTGGTAGGTAGCCAAATATTCCTTGAGCTTTATGTAACACAGCAATTAACATTCCCTTTTTATCAGGAATTTCATTAATGAATTGCTCTAACTCTTTGTACATACTATCTGTAATTTCATTTTTGCATGTTGTACTCGACATAATTATCCTCCTTGTTGGTCTTTTATAATAATGCATAGATTGTGATTTTCTTATCAGTACCATCTACCATATGAAAGTACCATATTTCAACCTATTTTGTCAAGATTTTTAACCTTAATATCAACATTTCTTAGCTTATCTATCCAGTGCTTTGGTGTATTTGCCTGAATTTCCATATAACTTTGCCTCTCAAATATATCTTGTAGGTAATGGGCATCGGATGATTGAATAATCCTATGCTGCTTATAAGTAGTTATATAATTGCTGATATTAACCTGTCTTGAAACCTCAAGGTTTTGTAAGCCAATATCTGGTGGCATAAACCCCAAGCTAGATATAATACTATAACTTTTCCTATCTATATGGGCTGGATAACACACCCCCCCTATATCTTTAACAATTTTCACTATGTCATATATCGATAAGGCAGTTGCTGTAAGTAGTAACCTATCAATCTCGCCAACCACCCTATCACTAGAATTATATATTATTTGCTCCCCAAAAATATCTTTTCTATTACTTAGGTTCGGCAAATTAGAGTGAACTATTTTTTCCATTTCTAAAACTTGGTTTAGGTTTTCAAACAATGTTACTACATGTATCTCCTCACTTGTTTCTATCTCCATGCCAGGTATAACTACAAGAGGTGTCTCTTTTGACACCTCTAGCACAGCCTCCATATTTGCACAGGTATTATGGTCTGTAATAGCAATAGCATCAAGTTCCTTAAGAAGGGCCATATTAACGATATTATTTGGCGTCATGCTCTCATCACCACAAGGCGATGCAGCTGTGTGTATATGAAAATCATAGGCCAGCTTCATATGCCTTTCATGGCACATAAACTAGCTATTTCATAAGCTGGTTTCGTACTAGTGAATATGGCTATTTCCTCCTCCTCGGCTTTTTTTATAACATCATCATCAACTTCACTACCCTCTACTATAATAACCGCCGGAATTCCAATTAAAGATGCAACCGCTATAACGTTTATATGGCTTTGAATTGTTATCCATACATTGCCTGGTTTTGCCTTAGACATTACCCAGCTAAGTAAATCTCCGCAGTAAACCCCTTCCACAAAATTATTGCCTGTATCAGCACTTGTTTTTAGCTCTAGCGAAAGCAGCTCGGCTAAATCTTTTATTTGTATCTTATTTTCATCTGCCACAATTAGCCCTCCTTCTCCTGTTTATCCTGTGTAGGTGCTACCTTTTGTGTTAATTCCATCATTACCTGGGAAAGCTCCTTGATACGCCTCCTAAGCATAAATACGCAGTCTTCTACCTTAGCCATCCCTTTAACAACATCCTCTGCAAATGAGCTACAGGTAGGAGACCCACAAGAACCACAATCTATCTGTGGAAGTTGGTCATAAAGTTCTGATATTTCCTCCATCATTTCAAGGGCTACAACCATATCTTCATCTAGGGAAAATACTGGCCTGGGATTGATATCTTCTTCCCACAATTTATTTATATCATTATATAGTTCTGAGTGCCTTTGATTTTCGGTCTTTTTTGGACTATTTTCCATTATCTTTTTAAGGTAATTCTTCGCAACAAAGGGATCCACAACAGTCAATGGTCCGCCTAAGCATCCACCTATGCAAGCAAGCCCTTCTATGTAGTCTACATCCCTAAGACTTCCATCTTCTACTTTTTCTAGTATGTTAATGACACTTTCCATACCATCTACTACAATATGATTTTTAAGTCTTGTGCTAGATGATACCCCCCCTTTTATGGCCCACTGAACTCCTTTTTCACTACTTTTTTGTAATATTGTGGCTTCCTTTGTTTCTTTAGCTATTTTAAGCACATGCATATATACCTCTTTAATCGAGAAGACACCATCAACTTCGGATTTTTCAAAGCCTTTTGGCCTACGCACATCTGTAGCCTTAGCCGCGCAGGGGCTAATAAAAAACACACCTATATCTTCCCTTGGCACACCATTTTTAACATGCTTCTCCTTAGCATATCTAGCTGCTAATTCCATAGGTGCAATAATAGGTAATACCTGATCAATAAGTGATGGGAACCTTCTTTGTATTAGTCTAATAATCACTGGGCAAGCCGATGATATAGCTGGGAATTGAATATCATTATTCCCAATGTAGTATTCGGTTACATCAGAAATAACTTCCGCTGCCTCTGCCACTTCTACCACATCATCAAAGCCCATTATATCTAGATATGTCATAACTAAACTAGCATCTTTAACCCTCTTAAATTGTGCATAAAAAGTCGGTGCTGGTATAGCTACTTTAAAAGGGTAATCCTCCACCATCTCAATAGAGTCTGTTATTGCCCTCTTCGCACCATGAGTACATACCCTAATACAAATTCCACAATCAATACATCTTTCATCAATAATTTCTGCTTTTGAATTCCTAACTCTAATTGCCTCTGTAGGGCATCTCTTAATACAATCTGTACACCCTATACACTTATCCTGTCTTAGTGTGACGGAGTGATTATACTGCATTTTTTCACCTTCTTATTTTATAATAATACAACTATCTCCACTGTTGTCCCTTTACCTATTTCTGATGTAACGGTTAATTCATCACTATATCTTTTAATATTTGGTAGCCCCATTCCAGCTCCAAATCCTAGTTCCCTAACTTCGTTGGATGCAGTAGTATAACCTTCTTGCATTGCAAGATCTATATCTGGTATCCCCGGCCCTTTATCAGTTAAGGTAAGGCTTACTTTCTCCGGTGTGATATCAACAATAATCTCTCCACCTCCACCATGAATAACCATGTTTATCTCAGCCTCATACATGGAAATTGCTATTTTTCTAATAGTCTCTGCTGAAATCCCTAACTGCCTAAGTGCTTTTTTTACCTGTCCTGAGGCCTCACCTGCTAATAAAAAGTTATTACCATCTACATTAAAATTAAGTTTCATCTTCTTGGTCCTCATAATTTAGCCCATTTTTATACAATAAGCCACACGCTATGTACATTGGCTGCTCCGTGGTTAATATAATGATCTTTTTAGTCTTAGCTAGTTCTAGCACATCTTCCGATGGGGTCTTCCCTCTTACAAATACAATTGCCTTTATATCCATCATTTCTGCCGTTCTAATAACCTGAGGATTAACAAGCCCTGTTAAAAGAACAACACTTTCCTTTACAAAGGCTAAAACATCACTCATTAAATCACTTCCGCAAGCTATAAATATCTCAGTATCCTTCCTATCTTCTCCAACCCAAATCTTAGCATCCAGTATTTCTTGAAGCTCTGCTATCGTCATAAAGCACCTCATTCCTTGATTATTTAACAATATAAGCTTATTATATCAGACTTTTATTGTTAATAATAGCTATATTAAATACAAAAAAAGATGCCCTTTTATGAGCATCTTTTTCTTAGTTATGATATTACTATTCTAATCTAAATTTTTGTTGTGCAGCCTTTAGTTCTTCTACACCTTTTAATAATACATTTGACATATCTGCAATGCTTTCAGCCGATGTACTTTGCTCAGCACTTGTTGCAAACACTTCTTCTGCTGCCGAAGCTGAGTGCCCAATAATATCACTAATTTCCGATATAGCACCTAAAGTATCATCTTTATCCCTTGTTATTTCTCCAAATAAAGTATGAAGCTCGTCTAATTGTACTACGACTTTTTCCATTTCTTCATTGATTCTTTCAAAGGCTTTATTAGTATTATCAACTATAGGTCTTTGCATTGCAATTAGATTGGTGGACTCTCGTGCACCTTGAATACTTGTATCTTTTTTATTCATTATAGAAGTAATAATTTGTTCAATTTTTGATGTGGCCTCTTTAGATTGATTTGCAAGCTTACGAATTTCATCAGCTACAACCCCAAATCCTCGTCCTGCCTCACCCGCTCTTGCTGCCTCTATTGTAGCGTTAAGTGCAAGTAGGTTAGTTTGTTCACTAATTCCCTGAATCATACTAATAACATTGGTAATCTGACTAGCCTCATCTCCAAGCTCCTCAATATGTCTTTCGATTTGCCTAGATATTTCAATTGTTTGTTCTGATTGAGAGGTTAACTCTTCCATTGTACTAACCGTATCATTACTTACCCTCATAGTATTATGCGCTACTTCCTGAACGCCTTGTACTTTTTGTGTTGCAAGGTTAATATTGTCTGAGAGATTCTCCATCATTTGGGATGATTGTACAATCTGAACCGTTTGATTTTCTGTCCCCTTAGCTATGCTTTCAATAGCCTGGGTAATCTGGTTAGATGAGGTTGCTGTCGCCTCTGATACAACTTGTAATGTTTCAGTATTTGATTCTATAGTTTCCGCAACATTTTTAGTATCTAACACAAGAGATTTTATATTATTAAGCATCTGGTTAAAGCTTCTTACTAACCTCCCTATTTCATTATCAGATAGAACTGTATATTCTACAGTTAGGTTACCTGTTTCTGCTTCAGCCATAACCTCTGATAGTCTATTGATAGGTTTTGAAATACTTACTGCAATTAAAAATCCTATTGCTAAGGCTAATAAAATACATGCTATTGCCACCATAAGTGTCATGTTTTTAGCTTTTATTACATCTTTCATTAATATATCTAAGGGGGCATCATATATTGCCTTCCATCCATTTTTAAATGTATAAAAACTGACTAATTTTCCACTATGTACAAATGTACCATTTGAACTTTCCCCGAAAACATTATCCTCATAATCAACTTCAAGAATACTTCCTATATTGGCTTCATCTGGAGCCATAATAACTTTTTTATTAGCATCTGTAATATGAAGTTCTGATACTCCTTCTATGCTAAAAACATCTATTAATTGTTGAATCTGCTTCATATCAACGGAAGCCAAAATAATTCCTTCTACATCTTTATAATAAGTTGTATACTGCCATCCCAAAAATATTCCTTTTGTATTTTCATCTAGTTCGCTAAGCCAAACCGGGCCCGTCTCTTCGCTAGCCCTTGCGAAAGCTTGGGAGTTCATTATTCCATCGCTTCCTATAGACTCTACCTGTGGTCTGATAGCATTATATTTATCTTTAAAATAAACCCTATCCATGTTATTAGCAACTACAATTCCATTTAGCATATTATTACCATTAAGTAATATCTGCAGCTCATTAGCAATATCCATATCTCTCTTGGAAATTTCATATTTTTCTCCATCATTTGGCTGGAGGCTTGCTTTTTGCACACTATCTAATAGCATATACTGGGTAATAGTGTTCCTTGTTTGATCAATCATCCCATCGAATGAGTGTCCAAACTGCTCAATCATACTTTGTGAATATGATCCTACTGATTCTTCTATAGCCTTAGTATTCGCTTTGGATGATAATATACTAACCATAATAACGGGAAGGGATGCAAAGATAACCAAACTCCCTATTAACTTATATTTTAGTGGCAAAGCTTTTTTGAGCTTTTTAGTAACTAAATCATTTTTTGAGCTTTTGCCTTTACTAGGATCTTTTAGAAATTTAGGCAGCTTAGGTAGTCTAAAAGATTTTTTCTCTCTAGGCGCTTTGTTCTTTTCAGGCTTAGCTATCTTTAGTTTCTTGTGTTTGATCCCCTTAAATTTGTTTAGCATTAACTTCCTCCCTTATTCATCTTATATATAATATTCAAACTACTATTTATATAATACGACATTGTTTGATATTTTACAACCTAACAATTACCATTCCACCCCAAATAGTTTAAATATGACCTTTGTAAGAAGGCCCGTTGAAAAAAGCAAGATTATAAAAATAGCAATCGGTGCGATATACCGTGTTATGAATGTATAAAACCTTTCTCCCTTAAAAGGGACTTGTCCATAGTTTGTAATTTCCTCTTTTATATTATTCATACCAATAACCCATCCACCATAAATACAAATTAATATTCCCCCTATAGGTAAAAAGATATTTGATGCTATAAAATCAAATAAATCAAAGAACCCTCTTCCACCTACCTGAATGTGCTCCCACACACCAAAAGATAATACACTTGGAATTGCCAAAATAAACAATCCTATAGTTACACCCACAGTTGCCTTTTTACGTTCTAACTTAAATGTCTCCATCACAAAGGCAATAGATACCTCCATCAGAGAAATTGTAGATGTAATCGCAGCAATTGCAATCAAAATAAAAAATAAGACTGATACAATATTACCTAGTGGCATCTGCTCAAACACTGCTGGAAGTGTTATGAAAATCAAGCCAGGTCCTGCATTAGGCTCCATATTAAATGCAAACACTGCCGGAAAAATAACTATCCCCGACATAAGGGCAATAGTGGTATCTGCAGCTGCTATTTGAACTGTTAGCTTACCAAGATTTTGCTTTCTATCGATATACGATCCATATGTTAAAATAATCCCCATACCCAAACTCAAGGAATAAAATGCATGACCTAGAGCCTCTAATACCGCTTTTGATGTTATTTTACTAAAATCAGTATTATAATCTATTTTATATCTTTTA
>CAYUEJ010000058.1:0-8534 GCA_964442565.1 uncultured Candidatus Epulonipiscium sp. | reverse complement strand
CCCCACCTGCTAATGCAATTGTGTTTAGGGCTTTTTCCTTAGAAAGCGCTATTGTGTTCCTTACTAAAACGTCAACTACTGCAGCCTGAAAACCCGCTGCAACATCCGCCTTATTAATCTCTATATTTTTCATTTGGCACTGGTTTATATAATTTAAGACTGATGACTTTACACCACTAAAGCTAAAATCATAAGGATTATCCTTCATATTAGCCCTAGGAAATTCTATAGCATTTGGGTTGCCTTCTTTAGCAAGCTTGTCAATCTTTGGCCCTCCCGGATAGCCCAATCCTATGGCCCTTGCCACTTTATCAAAAGCCTCCCCAGCTGCATCATCACGAGTCTTTCCTAATATATCATACTCCCCGTAGTCTTTTACATGGACTAGGTGACTATGCCCACCCGATACAATTAAACATATAAAGGGCGGCTTAAGATTAGGATCCTCAATGTAGTTGGCTGAAATATGCCCTTCTATATGGTGCACTCCTACTAAGGGCTTTTGCTTTACAAATGCTAGTGCCTTTGCCTCAACCACACCAACAAGTAGAGCCCCCACAAGTCCTGGCCCGTAAGTTACACCTATAACATCTATATCATCCAAAGTAATATTAGCAACATCTAAAGCTTCTTGAATTACTGGATTGATACTTTGAACATGCATCCTTGATGCAATCTCTGGAACTACACCCCCATATTTTTTATGTGTCTCAATTTGTGTTGATATGATGTTAGACATTACATAACGTCCGTTTTTAACAACTGCCGCTGCAGTCTCATCACAAGATGTTTCTATCGCTAATACTAATGTGTCTTTCACTCTTCCTCTTCCTCCTGGGTTTTAACTCTTCCGGTATTTTGCCAGCCAAAAATCTTCCACTCTTTGTTTTGATCCTCTTGTATTTCTTCTTTAACTATATAGTCCCTAACAAGATCTTGATCTTGCTTATTGGTATAATGAACTACCTGAATATTCATGGTTCCTTGTGGTTCATTATGGGAGTTCATTACCTTACTACCTATTACTTTAATATCATTCTCATCATTCATTATACGTTCTCTCTCAAGCTCTAATATCTGCTTCTCTACAGGGTTAAGTTCTAGAAACTCATCAGAATATAACATCCTTTGCGTATCTATCGCCAAAGACTTTTCTTCATCAGTTAAGGGTTTTCCATATATTATATTTATAATTTCATTATTGACTTCTGCAATATGAATAGGATTATCAGGGTAATCATTCTCTAAGTGTTCCTTAATATCCATAATTACATCTATAGTTTCCTTTTTCTTCTTACTATCTGGAAATCTTTTTTGGAGTGAATTATAATAAGTTAAAACTACAAAAACCATAATCAATATTGCAATCGTTTTACGCATACACCCACGCCCCTTTGTCTAAAATATGTTTTAATCTTCAAATATAAGTGTTTTCGTCATACGATCTTCCCCTAGTACAGTATTTGGGAAAATATTAGTTGCATTTTCTAGCCCCTCTTTAGTGTAAACATTAGCAGGGCTAAAGTGTGTTAACCACAACTCACTAACCTGTCCTTGTTTTGCAAGGGTAGCCGCTTCTGAATATGTCATGTGCTTGTACTTAGCGGCTTGTTCCTGGCTTTCTAACTCTCCATATAAACCTTCGCATATAAAAAGGTCTGCCCCACTAATTAACTTTGATATCCCAGGATTTGGCCTTCCATCAGTACAATATCCAACCTTTATACCCTTACGCTCTTCACCTTGAACCATATGGGGCTCGTAAAGCTGGTCTCCATCCTTAATGGTTTGACCATGCTGAAGCTTTTTCCAATATTTTTGCGGAATGTTATTCTTCCTTGCTTTTTCGACTATAAATAGCGGTTGCCTCTTTATCTCAATACTATAGGCAAAACAAGCTATTCTGTGGTCTACTGTGACAACGGAAATATTAAAATCGCCAACCTGCAGGGATTGGGCCTTATATGGTAGTTCTTTTAAGATTATATCAAAACTAAGATCCTTGGCAACTACTAAAAGTCCATTCACAACTTCCTTAAGCCCTGGTGGACCTATAATTGTAATAGGTTCGGTTCTCCCCGTGTTTCCTATAGTTAGTAACAATCCAGGCAGGCCCGTTACATGATCTCCGTGATAATGAGTAAAACAAATAACATCAACGGTTTTATATCCCCAACCTAACATCCTCATAGTTACTTGTGTTCCCTCACCGCAATCAATTAAAAGTTTTTTTCCGTTGTGCCTAGCTAACATTGATGTTAAGAATCTATCCGGCAAGGGTAGCATACCACCAGTTCCTAGTAAACATATATCCAACATAAAATCCTCATTTCTAAATTCTAATTATTTACTCTTGCTTCTATTATATCCCTTTATCTTGTAATCTACAATAAAAGCAGGGCTTTTTTTGCTAGGATATCAGCCTCTTCATTATATTTGTCTCCAGTATGGGCTCTAACCTTTACAAATTCTATTTCTATTTTACTTTTTAGCTCCCCGTAGGCCCTAGCGTACATCTTGGTACCCTCTTTCCTTGCCTGCCATGCACCTGTGCACCATTTCTCTATGCCCTCATAGTCATAATATATTATTATCTTCTTAGCATTGTTTTCTACTGCAAACTCCATGGCCCTTTGGGCCCCTGCAAGCTCCCCCGCAACATTCCTCATATCTGCAAGCTCAGGGTTGTCCCCTTTAAAGCTAAACTCCTGCTTTTCGCCTTTCCACAAAATCACAACCCCCGACCCGTACTGATGGGTTTTCACATCATAACTCCCATCTACATAGGCTACTATAATATCTTCACTTGGATTGCCATCATCACTTGTAAAACCTTCATCTTCTATTTCTTTGGATGCACCATCCATATATCCCCTGGCCTCTTCAAGAGTCTTGAAACTTTTATACTCTGCTCCCGAAAAACCAATAACCTGTTTTTGGCAGTCTGCCCAGGTCTGAAACAATCCTGTTTCACGTCCCCTTCTAACTGCATAAATCTTTTTAGTTGCCACCTTATTACCTCCCAATAACCTTTAAACTTGGTGCATACAATTAAGCCATGCAATAACTATAATAATTGTTATCGCATGGCTCATTATACCACATTAACTATTCTACTGTAATTGCATCTACTGGGCAACTCTCTTCTGCGTCCCTAGCACTCTCTAGTATATCATCTGGGATCTCTATATCCTTAGCTACTGCAAGCCCGTCATCTTCCATTGAAAATATCTCTGGACAAATCTCTGGGCATAGGCCACATCCTATACATGTATCTTTATCAACACAAGCTTTCATTAATAAAGCCTCCTTTTATACTATAAGTTTTTAAATAAGATATTATTCATACATAACTTTCTTTGTATGTGATTGAAGTCCCATGGTATAATTATGATATTAATATTGGGGAGGGTATAAAACCATGAATAACTCTAACAATCATTCTGGCAATGGATGCCAATCTTGTTCCCATCAGTACTGCGCTAAAAGAGTTTCTATATTTACGTCTTTATCTGATGATGAGCTTATACAACTAACTAATTTAGTTGAACAAAAACATTTTATTAAAGGCGACCTGCTTTTTAGGGAGGGACAGCCTTTTGACAAATTATATATTATTAATAGTGGGAGTATGAAAGTTTTTAAATATAATAAGGATGGCAAAGAACAAATTCTTTATATTCTAAATGAGGGTGAGTTCTTAGGTGATCTTAGCCTTCTCAAAAAGGGTGTATTACCTTTCAATGCTATTGCCCTTGAAGATATTACTCTATGCACCATCCATAAAAATGACTTTGATCATATAGTAAGAAGCAATCCTAGTATTAGTTTAAAAATCCTGGAGTATGCTCACGATAGAATTCATGAACTGGAAAATCTAATTCAAACAGTAACTACTAAGGATATCGAAACCCGCCTCGCATCCTTACTTATAAATCTGTCTAAGTCATTCGGAGAAGCTTGCGCCGATAATCCCGATAAAATTTATATACACCTTACTATGAGCCGGGAGGATATGGCCAACTTTATCGGCGTTACAAGGGAAACTATTAGCCGGAAGCTATCCCACTTTCAAAACCAAGGTGTAATCGAAGTCATCGGCAACAGGGGCATACTTATCAAATCGGTTAATGTCCTTCGGGATTTAACCGAGTAGTCTCTTCTCTCCTGTTATTGCCTGAATTGGCTTAATATCTTGGGTTACTTCCATTACACCTATATACTCGCCAGCCTCATCCCTTACTGCAAAATACTGAATATATACATACCACTCACCCATAGGTATCCAAAAATGTTCTGTATCCTTTGCACCCGATTTAAAATCTGAAACAATCTGATCTACGATGTTCACACTTGCTGGCGGATGACAGTTTTGCACGTTACGACCTATTACTGCCTTAGTCCTTACAAAAATTCTGTCCTTGCCTTGTGAAAAATATTTTACAATATCATCCTTATCTATAAATGTTATATCAAAGGGCAGTGTATTAAATATTGCATTAATCTCTGCAAAAGAAAGGATGCCTGTATCAAATTTCACATATCCCTTTACATCTTCTACCTCAGCATCTACACGCTTAGGAATCCATTTGCCCTCAGGTGCGATTAGGCAATAACCTACTTCATCACTTTCATTATAAATATTAATCCATTCATCTTCTGTGATATTATCTATGGCCATTGGGAATAGGATGTTCTTTTCTTTAAAGATCATCTCATTAACTTTATCTAATGCTGCTTTTACTTTTGTATAAATCTCATCTTTATTAGCATCAGCTATAATCATAGCCTTAGCATCTTTAATATCCTGGCGTATCTCATCATCCACACCCCACATTACTTTAGGCGGTGCTGTTATCCCTGCCTTCTCAAGGTAAGGGAATAGTAAGTTTTCCTTCCTTGAGTAATGCTTATCTATATCCCAAAGTTCATTAAAGTCTTGTATTAAGTTGTTCTTATCTTCTTCTTCATCACTTTTTATATAAGCTTCTAAATTAGGCATTATCCTATTAGATATAAAATCTTCTAAGGCTTCATTCTCAAGGTTAAAAGTATTAAGAGGGTGACCTGGTGTATTAATTAACTCCTGCGGCTGATGAATCTCATCTATACTACCCTTAAACACAGCTGCATGTACATCGCATAGTCTCTGGACCTCTTCAACAGGCATACCTTCAGAGATTAAGCTCTGCTCCATCTGTGAAATCTCTGATGCAGTAACACCTTCGATTAGCTTTGCAAATCTTTCTCTTACACTCTCTACACTCTCACCATCATGGAGCTTCATAATAAGTTCCTTAAGAACTTTTTGCCTATGCTGTCTATTATTAATCATTTCACTCATTAGCATCTCTCCTTCGTATGTTATCTTATTCTAATATAATAACTATAACATTCTATTGATGCGATGTAATTGATTGAAATCAAAATAATCTCCCCTTGAAAAATCAGGGACAAATCCTGCTTGTATAATTTTAGAACTTATACTCTCCACACATTCAGCCGCCTCATCGCCTGATGATAGTTTATTATCATAAAGGGAGTAATCCTTCCTATGGCTACTAGGCGAAAGATTGGGCATAACCACATTGGCCCCTGCCCTTAGTCCTTTTTCCCTACCCAAAGAGTCTATGGTCCCCAAAGCTGTGGTAGCTGGGAGAAGCACCTTGGGAAGTAGTAATCTTGTAATAGCAATGATAGCTATAGTGGCATCTAGTGTACCCGGCCTTTCACTAGCAAAAGGGGTTTCCTTATGAGGTATAAATGGCCCTATACCTACCATCTGTGGATTTAATTCTTTTAAAAACAGCATATCATCTGCTAGATTCTCTACTGTTTGGTAAGGAGAACCTACCATAAGACCAGCCCCTGTTTGAAATCCTATTTCCTTCAGGTCGTGAAGACATTGCCTCCTAGCCCTAAGTGTCATTTGGGGTGGGTGAAGTTTAGCATAATGTTCATCTGTAGCTGTCTCATGCCTTAAAAGATAGCGGTCTGCGCCAGCGTCATAATATTTCTTATAGGTCTTAAAGGACTTCTCCCCTAGGGATAGGGTAAGGGCACAGTCTGGATACTTGTCCTTGATACCAGTAATAATCTTAAGTATCCTATCATCAGTATAATAAGCATCCTCCCCGCCTTGAAGCACAAAAGTTCTAAAACCAAGTCCGTAGCCAATCTCACAGCAGCTCATTATATCCTCAAGGGTCAGTCTATACCTATTGGTATTAACATTACTTCGCCTAATGCCACAATAATAGCAATCATTCTTACAGTGATTACTTAGCTCAATTAAACCTCTAAAGAACACCTTATTATCGTAGTAACGCAAACTTGTCTTATAGGCAGCCTCTATTAAATCTGCATCTACTGTATCTATGTTTGCCATTATCAGGCTAATTAATTCATCTTTTGTTAAATTATTTGTTTTATATAGTTTTTCTATCAAGACCTACACCTCATATCCTAGGTTAAATATCTCAGTGCTTCTTGGTAAAATCCCATTTAAATAAGCTAGCACTACCCCATAATTAGTAATAGGAATTCCTACTTCCTCACAAATCCAAAGCCGGGTTAAAACTGACTTTTTATTTAACATGCATCCACCGCAGTGGATAACCAGATCATAGTCCTTTAAGTCAGCTGGAAAATCATAGCCTGAGACAATCTCAAAGTTAATATCCTTGCCTGTATATTTTTTAATAAGGTTTGGAATCTTTACCCTCCCTATATCTTCATGGGTATGGCTATGGGAGCACCCCTCTGCCATTAAGACCTTGCCCTTATCTGGTATATCCATTAGGTGCTTAACTCCCTCTATAAGCTGATTTATATTACCCTTTTGCCTTGCAAAAAGCATAGAAAATGAAGTTAAGGGAATTTCTTTAGGAACTATCTTATCAATAATTCCAAAAACCTTGGAGTCAGTTACTACAAGATCCACCTTCTTAAGATTACTTAAAGCTTCCCCTAGCTCAGTGTCTTTTGTTACTAAGCACTTAATTCCGTAATCTAAACATTCACGAATAAGCTGGACCTGTGGTAGAATGAGCCTTCCTTTAGGCGCTGCCCCGTCAAGGGGTATCACCATAACTATAGTGCTTCCACTGGGTAATAAATCCCCTATTAGTGGTTCATCCTTAACTTTAAGCCCTTTAAGTTCACTTCCTATTACTAACTTTAAGCTGTTAATAGATTCAGGTTTATCTATAGATGTAAAAACAGCATTTTTATATGTCCTTTTAATCTTATTTGTCACTATCTCATGAGCCTTATCTAGCTTTGTAAAAACTAGTATATGGGGCGTTTTATTCCTCTCAAAATCTATAACCATATCTAAATAGGCTACTTCATCAAAATCCGAAATATCTGCAGCATATAGAGCTAAATCTATCCTTCTTAAGGTATCTTTAGCCTTTTGTACCCTGCTTCTACCAATATCAGTATCATCATCTAAGCCTGCCGTATCAATAAGCGCAATAGGCCCAAAAGGATTAAGCTCCATAGCTTTAATAATAGGATCCGTCGTCGTCCCCTTATGCTCTGATACTATAGCTATATCTTGCCCAAATATTGCATTAAACAAACTTGATTTACCCGCATTAGTCTTCCCAAAAATCCCAACATGTAACCTTGATGCAATTGGAGTTTTTTCCATAGTATCCCCCCTAGATATAAAGATCCCTTTCCCCAGCCTTAATCCTCTTAATGTTTTCCTCCACTAACTTTCTTACCTTCTCATTTTCAATCTTTGGAATCTCCCTCTCGATAAGAAGCTCTGCCTGCTCCTTGAACTCGCTATTCCCAAAATCCATCATATATTCACATAGGGTCATTAGGGCATTAGGATGGCAAACGTTTTTTATATTACCCGACTTTGCCAGTGCCATAAACCTATCCCCTGTTCTACCCTGCCTATAGCATGCTGTGCAAAAACTTGGCACAAGCTCATCTTCCATAAGCCAGCTTAAGATATCCATTGCCGACCTACTATCAGTTACTTCAAACTGGGAATTATTATGCTCCCTTGCAGTATATCCCCCTACTTCAACCGTAGAGCCTGCACTTACCTGGGATATGCCCATCTTGATTAAATCCCTTCGCATCTTCTCATCTTCACGAGTGGAAATAATCATCCCTGTATAGGGCACTGCCAATCTTATAATTGCAACTAACTTCTTAAAAGTTGCATCATCAACCAAATGATTATATTCGGATAGGGGTGAGCCTGCAGCTGCTTTTAACCTTGGCACCGAGATAGTATGGAAACCAACACCGAATTTATCTTCAAGATACTCATTATGAAGCATTAAGCCAAGAACCTCAAAGCTGGGCTCATAAAGGCCAAAGAGGACCCCGCCCCCAACATCATCTATACCAGCCTCCATAGCCCTATCAAAGGCTGTTAAATGATACTGATAATTATGCTTAGGTCCAGCTATGTGAACATCTTCATAAGTTGCTTTATGGTATGTTTCTTGGAATAAAATATAGGTTCCTATCCCTGCATCTTTTAGCTTTTTATATTCTTCTAC